>NZ_JAVKPV010000011.1:0-102464 GCF_040981075.1 Kocuria sp. CPCC 205263
AACCAATCAACCGAATAAAACATCCGGTATCAACAAACATGGCACACTATTGAGTTCTCAAACAACAGACCAGCAACCAGGCACCACACCCGGAAACCGTGTTGGAATTCTTTTTCGCTCGGTTCTCGCGATCTTTCGCTCTCCCCGCGGCGACCTCCTCAGCTTATCCCGATCTTCTCCGCTTTCCCAAATCGCTTTTCCGTCGCTCAGCGGCGTAAAAGTCCTTCGGGAGGAAAATTCGTGGATCTGCCGTATTCGGCGCCGTGGGCCGCAGCGATTTCTCGCTGCTGCCCGAAACAGCTCCACCAGCGTACCCGACCCGATCCCGGCCCACAAGCTGTCGGCCACCGCGCAGCGGTGATCGGCTTGATGGTTCGAGGGGGTTCGGTCCGCCGGATTCGGCGTTGCCGTCCGAGGCGATCTCTCGCGTCCCTTGCGGCGACTCGGAATACATTACACACGCCCCGCAGGACCGTCAAAACTCCGGAGGGCCGGGCGGATGCCTCCTCGTCACCGCTCCCAGCGCTCCCCCGTCCACCGGACGAGCCGGTGGCCGGAGCGGCGGGGACGCCAGTGCGTAGGCTGATGGCACATCGATGCCACGACCCGAAAGGACAGCAGATGAGCACCTCACCGGAAGAGCTGCCGGAGACCCCCGACACCTACGAGGGCGCCGCCGAGGTCGACCCCGAGCACTGGCGCGAGGATCCGCTGATCGAGGGTGCCGAGGCCGGCGCGCAGGACGAGCGCGTGGACCCCGAGCACCCCGAGGTCCCCTCGGAGCAGGAGCTCCGGGACGAGACGGCGGAGGCCCGCTACGAGGCGGGCGACGAGCAGGTCCCGCCCGAGGAGCCCCGCATGGGCGAGGCCATCGCGGACCTCGACGTCCCTGAGGACCCCGCGTTCGAGGACGAGGTCGACCCGAGCAACGACTCGTTCCACGGCGGCGCGGACCTCTGAGCCCCGCCGGACCGAGCACGACGGCGCCCCGGCCTCGACGGCCGGGGCGCCGTCGTCGGACGGAGCGCCGGGAGGTCAGGCGAACGCGGAGATGCCGGTGATCCCGCGTCCGATAATGAGGGCCTGCACGGTCTCGGTGCCCTCGTAGGTGTGCAGCGCCTCGATGTCCGCGAAGTGGCGGGCCACGCGGTTCTCGATGAGGATGCCGTTGCCGCCCAGGAGGTCACGGGCGTAGGCCGCGATCGAGCGGGCCGTGCGCGTGGAGGTGTACTTCGCCAGCGACGCCTGCTCGGCGGTGAGCCGGCCGGCCTCCTCCCGCTCGGTCATCCGTGCCACGAGGAGCTGGATCTGGGTGAGCTCGCTCAGCATCCGGGCCAGCCGCTCCTGCACGATCTGCGAGGCGGCCAGCGGGCGGCCGAACTGCACGCGCTGGGCCGCGTACTGCACGGCGGTCTCGTAGCAGGCCTGGGCGTGCCCCACCGCGCCCCACGCCACGCTGATGCGGGTCGCGAACAGCACGTCGGCGGTGTTCCTGAAGGACCGTGCCGCCGGCAGCGCGTTCTCCTCGGGCACGAAGACGTTCTCGAACCGGAGGTGCGCCTGGTGGATGGCCCGCAGGGCGAGCTTTCCGCGGATGGTCGTGCCGGTGTAGCCCTCGCTCTCCTGCGGGACCACGAAACCCCTGACCTGGCCGTCCTCGTCGGCGCGGGCCCACACCACGGTGATCCCGCCCATCGAACCGTTGCCGATCCACTTCTTCTCCCCGTTGAGCACCCAGCCGCCGTCCACCGGGGTGGCACGGGTCTCTAGGCTGACGGAGTCGGAGCCGTGGGTGGGCTCCGTGAGGGCGAACGCGCCGAGGAGCTCGCCCGTGGCCATCCGCGGCAGCCAGCGCTGCCGCTGCTCCTCGGAGCCGCACATGGCGATCGAGCGCATCGCGAGTCCGCCCTGGACGCCGGAGACGGTCGCGATGGACCCGTCGCCGCGGGAGAGCTCCATGCTGATCAATCCCGCGGCGGTCTTGGACATCTGCTCGTAGCCGTCGACGGCCACGCCGTCGCGCAGCAGGTCGAGCTCCCCGAGCCGGCGGACGAGGTCGAGGGAGTACTCCGAGCGGTCCCAGTGCTCGCCGATGACGGGCAGCAGGTCCTCCTGGACGAACCGGCGGGCGCGCATCCAGTGCCCCCGGTCGGTGTCGGAGACCGCGTCGAACGCGCCGGCGGCGTCGGTGTCGAGGGCCTTGTCGAGGACGTAGTCGGGCTCCACGGTGCCGGCGGGGAACAGGGTCGCGCCGGTCTCGGGGGTGGCGGTCATGGCTGGGTCCTTCGTTCTGTGGGCAGGTGGGAGGTCGGTCGGGGCCAGGGTCAGTCCTGGTGGAAGGGGCGGCCGAGGACGCGCTCGGAGGCGCCCGTGCGGTCGAGGTACGGGGTAATCCCGCCCAGGTGGAAGGGATAGTTGGCGCCGAGGACCATGCACAGGTCCACGTCCTCGGGCCCGGCGACGACGCCCTCGGCCAGCATCGCGCCGATCTCCTCGGCCAGGGCGTCCTGCACCCGCACGAGGAGCTCCTCCGCCGGGACGGGAGCGCCGGCGGGGTGCTCCGCCCGGGTCCGCTCGAGCAGCCGGGCGGCGTCGGCGGCGAGGTAGCCGTCGGCGCCCGTCTCCGGGGCCTGCTCGGTGGGGAGCACGTGGGTGAGGCCCGCCCCGACCACCGCGTCCATCCACGGGGACCGCGCGTAGCGCTCGGGGTAGGCCCGGTGCATGGTCTCGTCCACGTGGTGCAGCACTGCCGGACCCACGAAGTCGAGCAGCCGCAGCGGGGTCATGGGCAGGCCCATCGGATCGGGGGCGTGGTCGGCGGCCGCCACGTCCGTGCCCGCGTCGATCGCCTGGACGATCACGTCGAACAGCCGGGTCAGCACCCGGTTGACCACGAAGCCGGGGGCGTCCTGGACGCGCACCGCTGTGCGGCGCAGCGCCGCGGCGAGCTCGAAGGCGGTCGCGAGGGCCGCGTCGCCGGTCCGCCGCCCGGCGACGATCTCGAGGAGCGGGGTGACCTCCACGGGGTTGAAGACGTGGAAGCCGACCACCCGGTCGGGGTGCCGGAGGCCCTCCGCCATGGCGGTGACGGACAGGGAGCTCGTGTTGGTCGCGAGGATCGCGTCCGGGCGCACCACCTGCTCCCACTGGGCGAACACCTTCTTCTTCACGTCGAGGTCCTCGAAGACGGCCTCGATCACGAAGTCCGCGTCGGCGAGGTCCTCCGGCCCGCTCGCCCCCGTGACGAGGGCGCCGAGCTGCTCGGCCTGCTCCGCGCTGATCCGGCCCCTGGCCGCCTGGGCGGCGAAGCGCTCCCGGGTCCGGGCCACGCCGGCGGCGAGCCGCTCGTCGTCGAGGTCGGTCATGACCACGGGGATCCGGGCGCCGCTCGCGATGAGCGAGGCGAGCTGGCCGGCCATCAGGCCGGCGCCGATCACGGCGGCCTTGCGCAGGGGCACGGGTTCGGCGGCGGGCACGTCGGCGGCCTGCCGGGAGCGGGCCGAGACGAGCTCGAACGCGTAGAGGGAGGCCTTGGCCACGTCCCCGCGGACGAGCTCGGCGAAGGCGGCCACGGCCTTCGTCCCGTTCTCGGTGCGGGACTCCGTCCGGGCGTCGGCCACGAGGTCGATCGCCACGAGCGGTGCCGGCGCCGCGCCGTGCCAAGTGCGCTCGGCGCGGTC
The DNA here is from genome assembly GCF_040981075.1 of Kocuria sp. CPCC 205263. Lineage (NCBI taxonomy): Bacteria > Bacillati > Actinomycetota > Actinomycetes > Micrococcales > Micrococcaceae > Kocuria > Kocuria sp. CPCC 205263. Next base: position 3,681 of record NZ_JAVKPV010000011.1, read on the forward strand.
CCGGGCCTGGTCCACGGCGTCCTGCCACTCCTGCTCCCCGGTGCCGCCGGGTGTGCCCGCGCGGCGGCGGGTCCCCCCCGCGTCGAGCGCGTCGAGCGTGCCGGCCACCCACCGCTGCCAGGCGGTGTCCCACTCCCCGGTCCCCGGGGCGGCGTCGAGCACCACGTCCACGAGGCCGAGCTCGAGGGCCTCCGCCGCCCTGGTGTTCCGGCCCCGCAGGGAGTCGAACACGATGACGCGCAGCGCCGCGGCCGGGCCGATCAGGTGCGGGAGCAGGTGCACGCCGCCCCAGCCGGGGAAGAAGCCGAGCCGGCACTCCGGCAGTCCGAGCGGGCCGGTGCGGGGGTGGGCCGCACGGTAGTCCGTGTGCAGGGCGAGCTCGAGCCCGCCGCCCAGGGCCTGTCCCGTGAGCAGGGAGAAGGTGGGCACGCTCGCGTCGGCCAGGACGCCGAAGGCCTCGTGGCCGAGCCCCACGTACCGGTCGGAGACGCCGCTGAGCTGGGCGTGGCGGATCTCCTTGAGGTTGGCCCCCGCGCCGAAGGACCGGGCGTTGCCGGTGACCACGATGGCCTCGACCGCCGACTGGTCGATCGAGCCCAGGACGTCCCGGAGCTGCTCCAGGGCCGCGGAGCCCCAGATGATCAGCCCGCCCGGCGGGGTGGAGTCCAGCCGCACCAGGGCAACGGGGGCGGAGCGTCCGGGCAGAACCAGCTGCTCGACGTCCACCGCGACGGTGGACGGGAAGGACGGGGCGGGCGCGGCGGGTGCCATGGGCGGACTCCTGTCGAGTGGTGTGATCGTCACCACTCTGGCTGATACCGAGTCTCAGGTCAAGGGATTGAGTCTCAGTGCCGTGGTGCGGCGTGCGGTTCCGGGGCGTTCAGGCCGTATTCTGGCTGGTGATGATCGACGTGCTGCCCCCAGAGACCGAGCGCCTCGCGTTCCGCCGCTTCGACGGCGCGGACCTCGAGCCCATGCACTCCTACCAGAGCCGCGAGGACTACGCGCAGTACGCGTGGCGGGGCCCGCGCACGCGCGAGGAGTGCGAGCGCACCCTGGCCGAGAACAGCGGCCTGCGGCCGTGGGGGCGGGACGGCGACTCCGTCCGCTTCGCCGTCTCCCCCCGGGGCTCGCGGGAGCTCGTGGGCGAGATCGTGCTGACCCTCACGGACGCGGCGGCCGGGCAGGTCGAGATCGGCTGGGTGGTCCACCCCGACCACGCGGGCCGGGGCATCGCCTCCGAGGCAGCTCGCGCCGCGATCGAGTTCGCGTTCGCCGAGCTGGGCGCCCACCGGGTCTGCGCGAGCCTGGACGCCCTCAACGTGAGCTCCGCCAAGGTCTGCGAGCGCATCGGCATGCGCCTGGAGGCGACCCTGCGCGAGAGCCACCGCCAGCTGGGCGAGTGGCGCGACGAGCTGATCTACGCGATCCTCGCCGACGAGGTCTGAGTCACCGGCGCAGGGCGTCCCGCACGGACGCCAGGATCTCCTCCGTGTCCGCGCCGGGGTCCAGGACGGTGACGACGACGGCGGGGCGGGCCCCGGGCGCGGCGGCCGGCCGCGCCGCGCTGTCCTCGTAGCCGGAGACGAGCGTGTGCGCGAGGCGCTCGAGCTGCCCGGCCAGCTCGGCCGAGGGGTCGGTGTCCGGTGCGCGCAGCCAGGCCCGCAGGGCGGCGTTGTGCACCGCCACCGCGGCGGCGGACAGCGCCGTGGCCAGCGTGCTCCGCCCCGGCGAGTCGGGCAGCGCGGAGCGCAGGTAGCGCTGCAGGACCCGCTCGTAGCGGTGGGACGTGATGAGCTCCCGGTCCCGCAGCTGCGGGACCTGCCGGAGCAGAGCGTTGCGGGCCAGTGCCCGCTCGCGGTGGTCGAGGTGGTGGCGGAAGACCAGCAGCACGCCGTCCCGCAGCGCGACGGCCGGATCGGTGCCCGGCTCCTCCCCCGCCCGGGCCAGCTGCTGCTCGAGGCGCTCGAGGTTCGCGGCGTGGTCCGCGAAGACGATGTCCTCCTTGGACCCGTACTTGCGGAAGAACGTGGCCCGGCTGATGCCCGCGGCGAGCGCGAGCCGGTCCACGGTCGTGGCGTCCCAGCCCTGCTCCGCGAGCAGGCGGATCGAGCCGGTGACGACGTCCGGGGCCGCCCGGGGGGTCTCGGTCATGGGTGCCTCCTCGCTGACGATGGTAGTCCGGCGGCCTGCCGGACCGCCCGCACGCCCCGGGCGGCGAGGGGACCTCAGCCCGTGGCGCGGTCGGCGTTGGCGTGGATGGCGTCGCGGACGTACTGCGCCAGCCCGGGTTCCAGGTCCTCGTAGGTCTTCGTGAACCGCGGGTCGGCCACGTACATGTCCCCCAGGGCCCGGTGTAACTCGGGCGAGAGGTCGTAGAAGCGTTCGTGGATCCGGCGCCGGGCGGCCTCCGCGGCATCCATCGCCTCGGCCGAGTCCGCGGGGAGCCCCGCGCGCTTGACCGCGACGAAGCGCTCGTTGATCGCTGTGGTCTCGGCGGCGATCCGCCGCCAGTCCTCCCGGTCGTATCCGGCCGCGCGCCGACGGGACTGCGCCCACGCGTCGGTGCCGCCCCACCGGCGCTCGGCCTCGGCCGCGTACTCGTCGCTGAAGCCCTCGCCGAAGAGCTCGCGGCGCTCCTCCGGGGTCAGATCGATTCCGGTCATTTCCTTCTCCAGTGCTCGGTCGATCGCGGTGACGAGGTCGGCCAGCTCGGCCTGTCTCGCCAGGACGGACTCGCGCTGCCGGCGCAGGTGGACCAGCACGGAATCGGCGTCCGCCGCGGCCAGGAGCTCCTCGATGCGCCCGAGGGGGAAGCCGAGCCGGCGGTAGACCACCACGTGCCGCAGCCGGAGCAGGTCGTCCTCCGTGTAGAGGCGGTATCCGCCCGCGGAGCGTTCGCTCGGGCGCAGCAGGCCGACGTCGTCGTAGTGGTGCAGCGTGCGCACGGTGACGCCGAAGCGCTCCGCGACCTGTCCCACGCTGAGCTTCTCGTCCGCCGTCACGGGGCGCTGTCCGTCCATGTCCTCCACTCTGGGCCCTCCCTCCGCGTGAGGGTCAAGCCCGTCAGCGGCCGGCCCGGCCGCCGAAGAACGCGGCCCCGGCGGCGCACAGCACGGCGAGCACGGCGAAGGAGAGCGCCGAGGAGGTGCCCCCGCTGAGCAGGGAGCCCACGAGGGCCACGACCCACACGAGCACGAGCAGCCACAGCAGTCCGGCGGCGCGCCGGGGGTTCTCCACCGCGCTCAGTCCCCGAACGGCAGGACGGGCAGGCCGGGGACGTCGACCCGGACCGCGAACAGGGAGCCGGCGGCGGGGTCCTCGTCCGGGGCGAGGTTCTCCCGGGACGTGGTGATGTAGAGGATGCGCAGGTCTTCCCCGCCCAGGCAGCACGCGGTGGTCTGGCGCGCGCCGACCTCCACGACGGTGTCCAGGGCGCCGTCGGCCGTGTAGCGGTGCACCTGCCCGGCGCCGTGCAGCGCCACCCAGACCGCGCCCTCGGCGTCGACGGTCAGCCCGTCGGGGTGGACGTCCCCCTCCGCGAGCTCGGGCACCACGAAGGTGCGGCGCCCGCGCAGACCCCCGTCCGGGGACCAGTCGAAGACGTCGACCTTCCCGGTGGGCGTGTCGTTGTAGTAGGCCAGGGCGCCGTCCGGGGACCAGGCGATGCCGTTGGAGACGGTGACGCCCTCCAGGACAGACTCCCAGCGCAGGTCCGGGTGCACGCGCCAGAGCGTGGCCGCGCCCTCCGTCTGGTCCCAGGCCATGGAGCCGACGTAGAAGGAGCCGTCCGGGCCGGCCCCGCCCTCGTTCATCCGGACCGCCCCGGGCTCCCAGAGCTGCTCGGCCGGGTGGACGGTGCCGTCCGGGTCCTCGAGGGCCACGCCGGTCTCCAGCGCCAGCACCGCTCCCCCGGTCGCGCGCGGGCGCACGCAGGCCACGACGTCCCCGACGTGCTTGCGGAGCACCTCGCCGTCCGCGCCGAGGGACAGCACGTCCCCCGCGAGCATGTCGACCCACCGCAGCCCGCCCCAGGACTCCGACCAGCACGGCCCCTCGCCGTGGTAGGTGACTGAGTCGGTGATCCGCTCGGCGCGCAGCCGCCGCGCCCCCATCTCAGCGGCCCTTCCCGTGCACCGCGGGCAGCGCCGTGGTGGGGATCCGGTCCCGGTCGTAGGTGATCTCGGTGTAGCCGTGCGGGGCGGGCCGCCCCTCCCGGTCGAGGTTCACGAAGACGATCTTGTCGATGCTCAGGATGAGGTCCCGGGTGATCATGTTGCGCACCTGGGCGCGCATGGTCAGGGACGTGCGGCCGAACCCGGTGGCGGTCAGGCCCATCTCGATGATGTCGCCCTGCTCGGCGGAGCTCACGAAGTTGATCTCCGACATGTACTTCGTCACCGCCCGCTGGTTGCCGAGCTGGACGATGGCGTAGATCGCCGCCTCCTCGTCGATCCAGCGGAGCAGGCTGCCGCCGAACAGGGTGCCGTTGGCGTTGAGGTCCTCCGGCTTGACCCACTTGCGGGTGCGGAAGGTGATGTCCTGGGTGGTCATGCCCCCACGATACCGAGGGCGACCCCCGCACCGTCGGCTACAGCTCCACGGTCCCGCGGACCACCGGGCTGACCTGGCCGCCGACCCAGATGGTGTCCGCGTCCCGCTCCAGCAGCACGCGCCCGGTGCGCCCGAGCACGGTGCCCTGGGCGGCGACGTAGCGCTCCGGGGCCCACCCGTTGTCCGTCAGCCACCGGGCCAGGCCCGCGTTGAGGCTGCCCGTGACCGGGTCCTCCACGACCCAGTCCCCCACGAACGCCCGCACCTCGACCGCGCACTCGGTGCCCTCGGGGTGGGGGCCCACCACGCCGAGCTTGAGCCCGGCCATGGCGGACCAGTCCGCACGCACGCCCAGCACGGTCCCGGCGTCGGACACGCGCACCCCGATCCAGCCGGGGCCGTTGTCCAGCCAGGACACGTCGAGCAGCGCGGACGGGTCCAGCCGCAGGGACCGCGCCACGCGGTCCAGCAGCGCGGGCTCCGCCACGGGCTCGTAGCGCGTCAGCGGCGGGGCGGCGAACGAGAGCCGGCCCTCGCGGCGCCGGACGGTCACCAGCCCGACCCCGCACTCCTGGACGACGTCCGCTCCCGCGGGCTCCCCGCCGAGGGCGAGCCAGGCGGACGCCGTCCCGAGCGTGGGGTGACCCGCGAAGGGCAGCTCCCCGCCGGGGGTGAAGATCCGCACCCGGTAGTCGGCGCCGGGGACCGTGGGCTCGAGCAGGAACGTGGTCTCGGAGAGGTTGGTCCAGCGGGCGAAGCGCGCCATCGTGTCCTCGTCGAGGGCGTCGGCCCCGTGCACGACGGCGAGCGGGTTGCCGCCCAGCGGCGCCGGCGAGAAGACGTCCACCCAGCTGATCGCGTGGCTCGTCATGGTCTCAGAGCACCGGCCCGCGCGTGTTCCTCCGGGCGGGCCGGGACCGTCCCGTCCGCCGGGCGTCCCGGCCGGCGGGCCCGCCGGCGGTCCCGCCACGGGCCGCCGCCCGGTCCTCCCGCAGCCTCCGGACCACCAGGCCGACCAGGACGGAGCCCACGGTGCTCAGCACCAGGGGCAGCACCGCGCTGCGCTGCTCGCTGTTGTCGTACATGGCCGGGCCTCCTGCCGGAAGGCGACGCGGGGCGTCGTCGGGTTCGGTGCCAGGAATCCTACGCACCCTCCGGCGCCTCCGGCCACACCCCGGAGCTGCCCCGGCGGTGGCTGCCGAGCAGGTGGGTGTCGACGATCCCGACCGCCTCCATGAGCGCGTGCATCGTGGTTGGCCCCACGAAGCGGAAGCCGTGCGCCCGCAGGGCCCGGGACAGGGCCTCGGACTCCGGCGAGCGGGTCGGGACCTCCTCCGCCGTGCGCGGACGCGGGGTCCGTGCCGGGCGGAACGACCACACGAGCTCGGTCAGCCCGCCCTCGGCGCGCAGGGCCACGGTGGCGCGGGCGTTGCCGACGGCGGCCTCGATCTTGCCCCGGTGGCGCACGATCCCGGCGTCGCCCAGCAGGCGGTCGACGTCGGCCGGGCCGAAGCCCGCGACCGTGTCCGGGTCGAAGTCCGCGAAGGCCGCCCGGAAGGCGGGTCGCTTGCGCAGGATCGTGGCCCAGGACAGCCCGGACTGGAAGCCCTCGAGGCAGATCCGCTCGTAGAGCCCCCGCTCGTCCCGCACGGGGACGCCCCACTCGGTGTCGTAGTACTCGCGCAGGAGCGGGTCCGTGGCGGCCCAGACGGGGCGGGCGAGCCCGTCCTCGCCGAGGACGAGTCCGGTCGCGGGATCGGGCAGGGAGCTCATGCCGAGCATCGAACCACACCGAGGGGCTCCGACACACCCGGGACGAGTACCCCCAGGGGTATAGGATGGCGGTCATGCACCCGACGAACCCCGCCGTGGACCGGCGCGCCCTGCAGCGGAAGGTCGTCCGCGTCCTCGCCCTCGGCCAGATACTCGGCGGGCTGGGCGTCGGCGCCACCCTGGCCCTCGGCGCCCTCCTCGTCACCGAGGTCTCCGGCTCCTCCGCCTGGTCCGGCATGGCCGCGACCATGAACACCCTCGGCGCGGCCCTGCTCGCCGTCCCCCTCGCGCGGCTCGCCCAGGCCCGCGGCCGGCGGATCTCGCTGAGCACCGGGGCGTTCACCGCCATGGCGGGCGCGTCGATCACGATCGGCGCCGCCGTCCTCTCGAGCTTCCCCGTCCTGCTGCTGGGCCTGGCCCTGCTCGGCGCCGGCTCGGCGCTCAACCTCCAGTCCCGGTTCGCGGCGACCGACCTGGCCGCGGACGACACCCGCGCCCGGGACCTCTCCCTGGTCGTCTGGTCCACGACGATCGGCGCGGTGCTCGGCCCCAACCTCTTCGAGCCGGGTGAGCTGATCGGGCGGGCCCTGGGCCTGCCGGCGCTGACGGGCGGCTTCGTCATCGCCCTCGTGGCGCAGGCCTTCGGGGCCCTGGTCTACCTCACGGCGCTGCGGCCGGACCCCCTGCTGCTGGCCGTGGCCGACGGCGAGGCCGCGGGCAGGGGCAAGCCCTCCCCCGCGGGCGGGCTGGCGGTGCTGCGGTCCTCGTCGCCCGCCCGCCGTGCCGTGCTCACCGTGGCGCTGAGCCACGCCGTCATGGTGGCGCTCATGTCCATGACGCCCGTGCACCTGACCCTCCACGGGGCGTCGCTGAGCGTCGTGGGCCTGACCATCAGCCTGCACGTGGCCGGGATGTACGCCCTCGCCCCCGTGTTCGGCTGGCTCGCGGACCGGGCCGGGCGCCGCCCCACCGTCCTGCTCGGCCAGGCCCTGTTCGTGGCGTCCCTCGTGCTGTCCTGGTTCGGCTCGACGTCCACCGTGCTGGTGACGGTCAGCCTGGTCCTGCTCGGGCTCGGCTGGTCCGCCTCCACGGTCGCGGGCTCCACGCTCGTGGCCGAGGCCGTCCCGCCGGCCGAGCGGCCGAAGCTGCAGGGCGTCTCGGACCTGTTCATGAACCTCGCCGGCGCGACCGGCGGGGCGCTCGCCGGACCGGTGCTGGCGCTGATCGGCTTCGACGGGCTCAGCGCCGCCCTGCTCGTCCTCGTGGCGGTCGTGGTGGTCTCACACGGCGGCCGGGCCCAGCGGGATGCGGGCGCCGACGCGCCAGCCGCCGTCCGCCGGTCCCGCCGCTAGCTCCCCGCCGAGCAGATGGACGCGCTCGCGCAGACCGAGCAGCCCGTACCCCGAGGCCGGGAGGCCGGGCCCGGCGCCCGGCCCCGCGGCGTTGTGCACCTCGACCACGACGTCGGCCTCGTCGACCTGCACGGCCAGCACGCAGCTCGTCCGGGCGGGCGCGTGCTTCATGATGTTCGTCGCCCCCTCCTGGAGGACCCGCTGGACCGTGGGCCGCACCCCTTCCGGGATCCGCGCGAGGTCGCCCCGCGCCCGGGTGTCCGTGCGGAAGCCGACCTCCCGCAGCGCGGCCGCGACCTCCTCGAGGCCCCGGTCCGTGTCGACGGCCGCGGCGGCGCTGGAGTCCTGTGCGAGCCCGGCGCCCGGCTCCACGCGCATGATCCCCAGCAGCCGGCGCAGGTCCTTGAGGGCCGCGCGGGAGGAGTCGCCCACCACGTCCAGGGCCTCCTTCATGGTCTCCGGGTCCCGTGAGTAGGCCCCCGAGCGCGCCTGCATCGCGATGAGCGTGAGGTCGTGGGCGACGATGTCGTGCAGCTCCCGGGCCAGCTCGAGGCGCTGCTGCTCGAGGGCGTGCGCCGTGCGCTCCTGGCCCGCGGCGATCTCGACGCGGTCCAGCTCCTGCTGCGCGCTCAGGGCCCGCAGGACGAGACCGGGCAGGAGGAGGACCAGGGTCAGCGGCACGTAGCTCCAGAGGAACTGCGGGCCCACGACCGAGACGTTGACGGCCCACGAGGTCTGCCACACGAGGAAGGCCCCGACGGCCGCGGCCAGTCCGGGCAGGGCCGCCCCGTACGCGGTGAAGGCCAGGACCAGCGGGATCACGACCATGTAGCTGCCCGGGTTGGTCTGGGGGTGGAGCAGGACCAGCAGCGCGGCGAGCGGCAGCCACGTCCAGCTGGAGCGCAGCGCCAGGACGGCGACCGTGGCGGCTTCGAGGACCACGAGCAGCAGCTCGTAGTCCCGGCCCCCGAACCCCAGGCCCGGACCGGTCAGCACGAGCCGGACGGCGTCCAGGGCGCTCACCGTGATGAACAGCAGCAAGGCCACCCGCACCCACCGGTGCAGGGGGCGGGCCCGGGCGATCCCCTGCGGCAGGAGCGTGCCCAGGCCGGGCCGGCGGTCCTGCTGCGCTGCGCGGCGTGCCATGCGGTCCTTCCGATGCGGTGGCCCGGTGCTCCGGTCCACCTCGGAGGATAGCCGCGGGCGCCGGGCCCGTCCGGGAGCGCGCCGGATCAGCACCAGCGCAGGAAGAGGAACGAGCACCCGCGGCTCGTGTGCCCGTCCGGGCTGTCGGTGCCGGGATCGACCTTCAGGACCGGCGCCAGGGCGACCGGCGGCTCCGGGGCCGCGGCGGTGGGAACACCACCGGCGGTCAGCAGCACGGCGGCGAGCAGCGAGGCGGCGGAGAGCGTGTTCACGGGGGTCCTTCCGGCAGGGCGCCGCACCCGATCGGTGTGCGGTCGTGAACCATGGTCGCCGACGGGTGGGGTCCGCGGGGTCATCCGGGAGGATGGCCGGGGGTCATCCCTTGGGCGGACCCGTGCGCCGGGCGGCCCCGTCCCGCCGGCGCCGTGGCCCCTCTCCGCTACGGTGAGAGCCATGAACGAGCACGCGCCGGCGGCGAGCCCCGTCAAGGTCCTGATCGTCGACGACCAGCAGCTCATGCTCCGCGCCCTGCGCGTGTTCATCGACGCCGAGGAGGACCTCGTGGTCGTGGGCGAGGCCCGCAACGGCCGGGCGGCGGTCGAGCAGTGCCGCGCCCTGCGCCCGGACGTGGTGGTCATGGACCTGCAGATGCCGGTCCTGGACGGCATCGAGGCCACCCGTGCGATCACGCACGAGCACCCGGAGGTGAAGGTGCTGGCCGTGACCACGTTCCACTCGGAGGACTGGGTGATCCCCGCGCTCCGGGCCGGGGCGAGCGGCTACGTGGTCAAGGACTCCGAGCCCCACGAGATCGTGGGCGCCGTGCGCAGCGTGCTGGCCGGGGAGGCCGCGATCTCCCGGCGGGTGGCCGCCACCCTCGTCCGCAGCGTCGTCGCGGACCCGGAGCCGGCGGTGCCGCAGCCGGAGGACGTCGCCGCGGTGGAGGGGCTCTCGGCGCGGGAGCGCGAGGTCGTGGCCCTGCTCTGCGAGGGCCTCAGCAACCGCGAGATCGCCGCCGCGCTCTTCGTGTCCGAGCCGACCGTCAAGTCCCACCTCAGCCACATCCTCACGAAGATGGAGGTGCGGGACCGGGTGCAGGTCGTGATCAAGGCCTACCGCACCGGGCTGGTGACGATCCCCTCGTCCTGAGCCGCCCGCGGGTCCGCGCCGCCGGGGAGGGTCAGCACCGCGTCCGGCGCCAGCTGCGCGGGCGGGCGGTGGGCCACCACCAGGACCGCGCGCCGCGCCGCCCACTCCGTGAGCTCCTCGCAGAGCACCGTCGTGGACGCGCCGTCCAGTCCGTTGAACGGCTCGTCCAGGACGACGACGTCGAAGTCGCCGCTGGTGCACACGATCGTCCACAGCTTGCGCCGGTTGCCCGTGGACAGGTGCTCGGCGGCCTCGTCCAGCCACGGTCCGAGCCCGTGGCGCTCCGCGCGGCGCAGCCCCTCCTGCGGATCGGCGCCGCACCAGCCGCTCGCGAACACCACGTGGTCCCGTGCGGTCATCGTGGGGTAGAGCGCCGGTTCGGTGCGGCAGATCCGGCGCACCCGGGAGGCCTCCGGCGAGCGTGCGTCCACTCCGGCGAGCGTGACCGTGCCCGCGGTCTGCGGCAGGTGCCCGCTGAGGACCTCGACGAGCGTCGACTTGCCGGAGCCGTTGGGGCCCTGCAGCAGCGTCAGCCCGGGGGCTTCGATCCGCAGCGTGAGCCCCCGGTGGACAGGGCGCCCGGCGTCGAAGCCGGCGCTCACCGCCTCGACGTGGATCAGCGGTGGGTGAGGGAGCGGTGCAGGCATGTGAGGGCACCTCCGGCGAGGGTCAGGGCGAGCAGGGGGACGATCCACGGGTCGGTGGCGGGGAAGGTCAGCGGGACGGCCACGGGCGCGGCGGCGAGGACGACGGTGAGGACCCCCGTGAACGGGCTGTCCCCGCCCGTCCCCTCGACCGTGCGCGGCGGCGGCAGCAGGTGCTCCGCGACGGTCGCGGCCCACACCGCGCCCAGCACCACGGCCGCGGGCGCCGCGGACAGGGTCCCCGTCAGCACCCGGGCCGCGACGACGAGCAGCAGGGCCGGCAGCAGCAGCGGCAGGGTGAGCGCGGTGAGGTGCCCCAGCGCCACAGAGGAGCGGGACGCCCCGGACTCCACGGCGGTGCGCAGGTGGCGGCCGTAGCGGAAGGCGCCGATGTCCGAGCTCACGAGCTCCGCGAGAGCGAGGCCCGTCATGAGGGCGGCGAAGCCCAGGGTGGGCCGCAGCGCCGCCTCCCACACCGCGTCCGGCAGGGCGGGCAGCGGCGGCATCCGGAGACCGGCGGAGGTCGCCCCGAGCAGCGCCGCGGTCGCGGCGGCGACCGCGACGGTGATCCGCTGCTGGGCCCGCAGACGCCACCCGTGCGCCCGCTGGACGCCCAGCACCCGGGCGAACTGCAGGACCGCGGGACCGCTCAGGCGCGGCCGGCGCACCGGGGGCGCGGCGCGCCGGGCCGGGAAGGACACCGCCGCGAGGGCGCGGCGGCCGGCGACGGCACCGACCGCGCCGACGGCCGCGACCGCCGTGAGGCCTGCGAGGAGGACGGGTTCCGGCAGCCCCGGCGCGGGACCGGGTGCCGCGCCGGCCACCGGGGCGAGGGTGCCGGGGACGAGGGGGGTCAGCAGCAGCACCGCCCCGTGCGCCCCGGCCCCGGCCAGGACGGACGCCGCCGCGAGCACCGCGGGGAAGTGCCGGCGCCCGTTCTCGGGGCGGGCGGCGGAGCGCAGCGCCCCGGCGGCCGTCAGCGCGCCGAAGGCCACGGGCGTCCCCAGCAGCAGTGCCGTCCCCTCGGCCCCGGGCCCGTGCCCGGCCAGGACGGACCCGGCGAGCACCCCCAGGCCCGCGGCGCCCCACACGGCGCTCGCCACGGCCACGCGCGGGAGGGCGTGGACGACGAACACGTCCGCGGCCCGGACGTCGAGGCCCACGAAGAAGTCCCGCTGCGGGTGGTCGCTGACGCAGCTGCGGAACCGGCCGAGGGTCTCGCCCGCGAGGGCGCCGAGCCCGGCGTAGGCGCAGACCAGCACGAAGAGCCCGACCACGTCCGCGCCCGGCGCCAGCACCGCGGCCGCGCGCCCCGCGACGATCCCGGCCGCGAACGCCAGGAGCACGGCCCCTGCCGCGGCCCCGACCACGATGCGGCGGGCGGTGTCCACCGGCACGGACGTGCCCAGCGCCTGCAGCAGGTCCGCGATCCGCAGGTCCGCCAGGAGCCGGAGCCGGCGGCGGGCCGGCGGGGCGGGCGTCCGCCGCCGCACCGGGCCGGCCGACCCGCTCGTGGGGCTCGCGGTCGCGCTGGTCGTCACGAGAGCCTGCTGCGCGTCCCGGACCGCTCCCGGCGCAGCCCAAGCGCGTTGAACAGGAGCACGACCGTGCCCGCGAGGGCGACGACCACGCCCATGGTGCACAGCCAGCCCACGGGGAACCCGCTCAGCTGCTCGTCGAGGAAGGTCGCGTGGGCCGTCATGGCCAGGAACAGCAGCACGGCCGGCGCCACGGAGCGCGGGCGGGACAGCGGGGTCGCGGCGGCCACGAGCGGCAGGAGCACCCCGGCGACCGCCAGCCCGCCCACGAGGAGGGACCACAGTCCGACCGGGACGGTGCTGGTGCCCCGGCCCTGGAGGAGGATCGCGGTCAGGGCGGCGGCGCTCAGGACGGCCACGGTGACGAGGACCAGTCGGACGTGGTTCTGGGTGAGGGTCGGCACGGTGGGCACTCCTGGTGGTCGAGGATCTGATGAGCGGTGGGGGCGGGGCCGGCGGCGGGCTGGGGGGCGGCGGGAACGGCGGCCGGGTCACACCATGGCGACGAGCGCGGCGGTCGCGACGGCGACGACGACCACGAGCACCTGGCGGCCGGCGGCGCAGGACCTCCACCGGCCGCGGTAGAGCAGCGCCGCGGCGAGGGCGAGGACCAGCACCGCGGCGGCCTCCACGGGTCCCTCCGCCATCCGCCCGGTGGCCAGGGCCCAGCCCTGGGACAGCACCGTGAGGCCGCCGACCACCAGCGTGTAGAGCCCGATCCGCTGCCCGCCGCCGAGCGGCAGGCCCTGCGGGAGGAGTCTGCTCTCGAGGAGCCCGGCGAACCAGAGGTACAGGGCGAGGACCACGGCGAAGACCAGGACGCCGACGAGCACGGCGACGTTGACGGAGAGCCCGATCAGGGACGGGTCGACCCCCTGCAGCTCGTCGGTCACGGCCGCCGCGGCCTGGTCCTGCATCTGGTCGGTGGTCGCCGGCAGCCGCAGCAGCAGCAGCCCGAGCCCCACCGCCCAGAGGAGGGTCCGGACGGGCCGGGTGGTCGCTGGCAGCGGACGGGTGGCAGAGGTTTCGGCCCCGGGGTGGGCGGAGACGTGGAGGGTGGACATCGGGGTCCTTCCGGTAGCGGGGGGAACGGCGGTGCTCACCGCCGGGCGATGAGTGCCGCCTCGATCCCCGCGGCGGCGAGCAGGAGGGCGACGGCGAGGGCGAGGACGCCGAGGGAGGCCGGCAGCGCCGTGAGGTAGGGGCGCACCAGGCCGTTCCGGCGGGCGGTGAGGGCGGCGGTGAGGGGCAGCAGGCCCGCGGCCGCGGCCACGAGGCAGCCCAGGAACTCGAGCCCCGCGTACCACCCGGCCGCACCGGCGAGGGCGGCGGCGCCGACGTTGAGCACGCCGATCTTCGCCGTGGCCCCCACGTAGACCGACAGCAGCGCCAGGGACGTGCCGGTCAGCAGGCCGCCCGTGAGCACGCCGCTGTAGAGCAGGGCGGCGGCGCCGAGGTTGCGGACCACGATGGAGCCGAAGGACCCGTCGTGGTCCTGACCGGCGCCGGCCGTGTCCTGCAGGGTCGCGGGGACGCGGGAGATGCTCTCGTAGCCCACCAGGAACCCCGCCACGAAGAGCGCCGTGGCGGCCGCCGCCGCCCACCCGAGGGCGCGGCGCGCGGCGCGGGCGTCGCGGGGAGCAGTGCGGAGGTCCGTGGGCACGGTCTTCATGGCGGGGGTCCCGGCAGGGTCAGCGGAGCGGGCGGCGGCTCAGGCGATGGCCAGGTTGCGGGCCTTCTTGGACAGGTACCAGCGGATGGTGCCGACGACCGCGCCGCCGATGCCGAAGCCGAACATCGCGGCCACGAGGGTCAGTGCCCAGCCGCCGGCCTCGACCGCGGCCACGATCTGGCTCGCGGACGCGGCGGAGATGCCGAGGGAGCCGGCGACCCAGGCGATGCCGACACCGCCGAGGACGAGGCCGAGGGCGGCGATGGAGGCGGCGGCCGAGACGGGCAGGACCGTGCGGACGGAGGGGGTGCGGGGGGTGGTCATGAAGAGCTCCTCTGTTCCCGAGGTTTCTGTGGGGGGTGCATCATCCGGCGGGTTCCCCGGGTGATGGCTCAGAATCTACGAGAGCCGGGAGGCCTCGGCCATCGGCCGAAGGAATGGTTCCGGACCGGCCGAAGGATGCCGCCGGCCGGTCCGGAAGGACGTCACTGCAGCACCGGCAGCTGGAGCGGGTAGCGGTACACCTCGCCCTTGTTGGCCTTGAGCACGGCCAGGACGTGGCACACCACGAGCAGCACCGCGGCGAGGATCCACAGCACGATCGCCACGGGGATCAGGATCACGGTGAACAGGCACACCCACGCCACCACGTTGAGCAGCCACATGGACAGGTTGAAGTTGAACGACCCGGCGGAGGTGGCGCGCAGGAACGCGTTCTTGTCCCGGTGGACGAGCCAGACGACGAGGGGACCCACGAAGCCGAGCCACCCGACGGAGACCAGCGCGCCGATCAGTCCGGACAGGTGGGTGAGGACCGCGATGGTGCGGTCGTCCCCCTGCGCCCGGTACTGCGGACGGGGTGCTGACGGTGGAAGGTAGGACATGGGGTTCTCCTGGTGGGCAGTGGCGGAACCGGTCGCGGCACCCGGTGCCGCGGACGCCGGACCGGCGCGGTGCAGCCAGCGTATCGGGGCCGGGCCCGCGCCCGGTATGGGGGAAGACCGCACATGACGGCGGCGGATCCCCGCCGTCACGCACGTCAGCGACGACGACGCCGCGCCGCGCGCTGGTCTACGATTCTCGGCAGACCGTTCCCGGCCCGCCCCCGCGGGCCTCTTCCCGAGGGAGGCCCGTGGCTCCGCAGCTGCGCCCCAACAAGTACGCCTACCGGGCCATCGTGCTCGCCGGCCTCACCGCGGTGAAGCTCTTCCGCGTGCCCCTGCTGGCCTCGGGCGAGGAGCACCTGCCCACCGACCAGGTGGTGCGCGGCCTGCACCGGGAGGTCCGCCCGGGCCGGGGCGCCGTCGTGGCGGTGACCCACTTCGGCTACCTCGACTTCGTCTTCGCGCAGCTGGTGGTCTGGCGCCGGCTGCGGGCCCACTCCCGCTTCCTCATCACCCGCAAGCACACCGGCAGCGCCTTCGTCACGGCGGTGTGCCGGCTGTGCGACCACGTCGTCGTCGACCGCGCCGACGGCGCCCCGGCCTACGCCGAGGCCGTGGCGAAGCTGGCGCGCGGTGAGTTCCTCGCGGTGTTCCCGGAGGGCGGGGTCAGCCGCAGCTGGACCGTGCGCCCGCTGCGCACCGGCGCCGTGCGCATGGCCGCCGAGACCGGCGCCCCCGTCATCCCGGTGTCCGTGTGGGGCGGCCACCGGATGCTCACCCGGGGGCGCGGCCGGATCCGGCTGCGCGACGTGTGGCGCACGCCGGTGCGCGTGCACGTCGGCCCGGTGCTGCGCGTGGACCCCGACGAGGACGTCCGCGCCGCGAGCGCCCGGCTGCGCACGGTGCTGCAGGAGGGCATCGACCGGTGCATCGACAGCTACCCCGTGACCCCGGAGCCGGGTGCGTGGTGGATGCCGGCGCACCGGGGCGGGAGCGCGATCACGGTCCAGGAGCAGAGCGACGCCGACGCCCGGGAGCGGGAGGCCTACAAGCGCACCGGCTGAGCCCTGCCGGGGCACCGTCTCACCGGAAGCCGGCGCGCAGCACCAGCTCGAGCTGGAACCGGCTCCTGGGGTCGTTGAGGCGGTCCCCGAAGACCTCCCGGAGCTGGTTCACCCGGTAGCCCACCGTCTGCTCGTGGATGTTCAGCTCGGCGGCCATCGCCGCGCGCTGCCCGTGGTGCTCGAGCCAGCACAGCAGGGTCGCGGCCAGCCGCTCCCGCTGCCCGGCCTTGAGCTCGTCCAGCGGGGCCAGGCACTGCGCGGCGAGGTCCGCGACCACGCTTCGCTCGCTGTGCAGGACGAGTTCCATGAGGTGCTCCGAGACCCACAGCGGCCCGGCGTCGGCCGGCTCCTCCCGCTGCAGCAGGTCCCGGGTCAGCACGGCCAGGCGCAGGGACTCGGGGGCCGCGTACCAGGGCCGGCCCGGGCCGATCACCGCACCCCGCCCGGTGAGCGCACGCTCCAGCTCCCGGCGGCCGGTCGGCGAGGAGGGCTCGGGGACCACCGCCACCACGTCGCCGGGGCGGGACGTGAGCAGCGCCCGCTCCCCGAGGCGCGAGCGCAGCCCCACCCGCCGGTCGGCGGCCAGCGTCACCACGACCACCCGGTCGGGCACCGGCCACCCCGCGGCGGCGGCGGCCGTGCGGACCGCGTCCTCCACCACGTGGCCGCGGACGAGCATGTCCGCGAGCGCGTCCAGCAGACGATCCCGCTCCCCGGCACGCTCGGACTGCTCCATGGCATAGCCCTCGGCGCTGGCCGCGGAGAGCTCCTCGATGTAGGCGAAGACCGACTCCGCGAGGCCGATCAGCACGGACGCCTCGAACCCCGCGTCCATGGCCACGCGGGAGAGCGAGCGCAGCGTGGTGCGCGCCCCGGAGCGGTAGGCCGCGAAGAGGGCGTCCATCGGCCGGCCCTCCCGCACCTCGCCGCGGCCGAGCCCCTCGTAGACCCGCCGGTCGTCGCCCATCAGCGCCGGCTGCTGGGTGCCGGGCAGCTGCAGGAACCGGGTCAGGGCCACCTCGACCCCGCGCCGGATGCTGTCGCCGAACAGGCCCTCCAGCGGCCGGGCGTAGACCGGGACGTCGAGCCGCACGGCGTCCAGCAGCTCCTCCGTCACCGCGGGCAGGTGCGGGACCAAGAGGGGGGTCAGCGCCGGCGGCAGGGAGGTCCACGGCAGCTCCCGGTCCGCCCGCCGCCCCGGCTGCGCGTGCTCCGTCGTGTGGTCCACCCGCTCCACGATCCCCCGCTTTCATTCCGACACCACAATTTCTCTGCTGAAAGAGTACGCGACGGGACGAGAACTGCCGTCGGATTTGGGGCACAGTTATTACGTGCCCCAACTGCGACTGTTCACCCGCCTGGCCTCGGCCTTCACCACGCCCCGCTCCCCCGAGGACTTCCTGCGGCTCATCGACCCCCTGGCCAGCGCCCGCCAGCTGCGCGGCCTGGTGACCGCCGTGGTGCCCGAGACCGCGGACTCGGTGACGATCCGCTTCCGCCCCGGCCGCGGCTGGAACGCGCACGAGGCCGGCCAGTGGGCCCGCATCGGCGTGGAGATCGACGGCGTGCGGCACTGGCGCTCCTACTCCCTCAGCACGGGCGCCGGCCAGGACCCGGCGATCACGGTGACGGCGATGGGCAAGGTCTCCACCGCCCTCGTCCGCGGCACCCGGCCCGGCGACGTCCTGTTCCTCGCCCCGCCCGAGGGCGACTTCGTCCTCCCCGAGAGCCCGCGCCCGCTGCTGATGCTCACCGCCGGCAGCGGCCTGACGCCGGTCATGTCCATGATCCGCACCCTCGTGCCCCGCCGCCCGGACGCCGACCTCGTGCTCGTGCACTCCTCGCGCTCCCCGGAGGAGTCCCTGTTCCGCGAGGAGCTGCTGGAGCTCACCGACCAGTTCCCCGGCTTCCGTCTGGTCCAGTGGTTCACCGGGGAGCGCGGCCGCCGCCTCGACCTCGCGGCCACCGCCGACCTCGACACCGCGTGCCCCGACTGGCGCGACCGCGCCGCCTACGCCTGCGGCCCCGCCGACTTCCTCGACGCCGCCGAGGCGCTCTGGCAGCGGGAGGAGGGCGAGCTGCGGGTCGAGCGCTTCGCCGCCGTGGTCGCCCCCGGCTCCGGCGGGGAGGGCGGGCGCGTGACCTTCGAGAAGTCCGACAAGGAGGTCGAGGCCGACAGCGCCACGACGCTCCTGGCCGCCGGCGAGGACGCCGGTCTGATGATGCGCAGCGGCTGCCGCATGGGCATCTGCCACGCGTGCGTGACCCCGTTGCTCTCCGGGCAGGTCCGTGACACCCGCACCGGCGAGGTCCACGGCGAGCCCGGCCACCTCGTCCAGACCTGCGTGTCCACGGCCGCCGGTCCCGTCAGCCTCGACGCCTGACCCCGAAGCCTCCAGCACTCATTCCCCGACCCCGTTCCGAAAGGACCGACACCATGACGATCGTCACCCCCTTCCTGCTCGACTCGGGCCGCCCTACCGAGTCGGCCAAGCCCTCCGCCGCCGCCCACCTCTCCGACGAGCAGGTCGAGGAGCTGGGCCGCGAGCTCGACGCCCTCCGGGAGTCCGTGATCGCCACCCGCGGGGCGAAGGACGCGGCCTACATCCGCCGCGTCATCGCCACGCAGCGCTCCCTCGAGCTGGCCGGGCGCGCCACGCTGCTGTTCGCCAAGCACAAGCCCGCCTGGTTCGCCGGCACCGGCATGCTGACCGTCGCCAAGATCCTGGAGAACATGGAGATCGGCCACAACGTGCTGCACGGGCAGTGGGACTGGATGCGCGATCCCGACATCCACTCCACCACCTGGGAGTGGGACTTCGTGACCCCGTCCCGGGCGTGGCAGCACACCCACAACGACCTGCACCACACCTGGACCAACGTGGTCGGCAAGGACCGGGACGTCGGGTACACCATCCTGCGCATGGACGAGGACCAGGAGTGGAAGCCCTGGAACCTCGGCAACCCGGTGTACAACGCGCTGCTCGCCCCGGTCTTCGAGTGGGGGATCGCGATCTACGACCTCGAGCTCGACGAGTACCGCGAGGGCCGCAAGCCGAAGTCGGAGCTCCGGCGCAGCCTGAAGGCCCTCGGCGCGAAGTTCCTGAAGCAGGCCGCGAAGGACTACGTGGCCACCCCCGCCGCCGCGGCCCTGGCCGGCTCCGGGAAGCAGGCCCTGACCGCGACCCTGACCGCCAACGCCGTCCGCAACGTCTGGGCGCACGCCGTGATCTTCTGCGGCCACTTCCCCGCCGGGGCGGACACGTTCACCGAGGAGCAGATCGAGGGCGAGACCCGCGGCGACTGGTACGTGCGGCAGATGATCGGCTCGGCCAACATCTCCGGGTCGAGGCTGATGCACCTCATGACCGGCAACCTGTCCTTCCAGATCGAGCACCACCTGTTCCCGGACCTGCCCTCGAACCGCTACGCCGAGGTCGCCGTGAAGGTCCGCGAGATCTGCGCCCGCTACGAGCTGCCTTACACCACCGGCCCGCTGCCGAAGCAGGTCGCCTCCGCGTGGGCGAAGGTGTTCCGCCTGGCCCTGCCCTGATCCGTCCCCGCACGACGACGCGCGGAACGGCCGCGATGCTCCGGCACGCGGCCGTTCCGCGTGCCGGGACCCGGGCGGGAGCGCGTGCCGGGACGGAGCCCGCGGCACGGCCGGGACCGGGACCGGGGCCGGGCCGGGCTCCTGTCGGGCGGCGTTGGTAGGCTCGCCGGACCCGCACGAAAGGCAGGCCATGAGCTCTCCCCAGCGCGTCCTCATCACCGGTGCCACCGGTTACATCGGCGGGCGCCTGGTGCCCAGGATGCTGGAGGCCGGGCACACCGTGCGCGTCGCCGTCCGGTCCCCCGGCAAGCTGCGCGCCGTGCCGTGGCGGGACCGGGTGGAGGTCGCTGAGACGGACCTCAACGACCTCGACGGGATGACCGCCGCGTGCCAGGACGTGCACACCCTCTACTACCTGGTGCACTCCATGGGCGGCTCCCGGGAGTTCGAGGAGGAGGAGGCCGAGATGGCCCGGACCGTGGCCCGGGCCGCGGAGCGGGCCGGGGTGCGGCGCATCGTCTACCTCTCGGGGCTGCACCCCCAGGGCGTGGAGCTGTCCCAGCACATGCGCTCCCGGGTCCGGGTGGGCGAGATCCTGCTCGAGAGCTCCGTCCCGGCGGTGGTCCTCCAGGCCGGCGTGGTCATCGGCTCCGGCTCGGCGTCCTTCGAGATGATCCGCCACCTCGGCGACACCCTCCCGGTCATGCCGGCGCCGTCCTGGGTGACCAACAGCATCGAGCCCATCGCCGTCCGTGACGTGCTGTACTACCTGATCCACGCGATGGACCTGCCGGAGGGCCTCAACCGCACCTTCGACATCGGCTCCCGCGACGTCATGACCTACGCGGACGCCATGCGCCGCTACGCCCGGGTGGCCGGGCTGCGCCGGCGGGTGGTCTTCCACTTCCCCCTCCCCGCGCCCCGGCTGTCCGGGTTCTGGGTGGGCATGGTCACCCCGATCCCCCTGGGCCTGGCCGTGCCGCTCGTGCAGTCGCTGCAGCACGACGCCGTGTCGGGCGAGCACGACATCGACGACCACATCCCGCCGCCCCCCGAGGGGCTGGCCGGCTACCGCCGCGCCGTGGCGCTCGCGCTGAAGAGGATCGAGGACAACTCCGTGGAGACCACGTGGGACGTCCACTACAGCTCCTCCGAGGCGGCCGCGGACCCGCTGCCCTCGGACCCGGACTGGGCGGGGCGCACGGTGTTCGTGGACGAGCGCAGCCGCACGGGCCCGGCGCGGCCCGGGCAGGTGTGGCGGGTCGTCGAGTCCATCGGCGGGCGCAACGGCTGGTACTCGCTGCCCCTGGCGTGGCAGGTCCGCGGCGTCATGGACAAGCTCGTGGGCGGGGCCGGCCTGAACCGCGGCCGCCGCGACGCCACGGACCTGCAGGTGGGCGAGTACGTGGACTGGTGGCGCGTCGAGGCCATGGAGGAGGGGCACAAGCTGCTCCTGCACGCCGAGATGCGCGCCCCCGGCCGGGCGTGGCTCGAGCTGTCCGTGGAGCCCGAGGGCGAGGGCAGCCGGTACACGCAGCGGGCCATCTTCTTCCCGCGGGGCCTGCCGGGCCGGCTCTACTGGTGGGGCGTGTGGCCCTTCCACGGCTTCATCTTCCCGTCCATGGCCCGCAACATCCTCGCCACCGCCGCCGCGCTGGACGACCCCGCCCCCGGCGCCCCGGGAGAGTCGGACCAGGCCGACGAGGCCGCGGCGCGGGTCAGTCCTGCGGGGGAGACCCCGGCCCGCGGCTGACCCCCTCGGGGCCCGCCACGGGCCGGGGACCGGGGCGGCCCCACTCGCTCCAGGAGCCGTCGTAGACCGCGACGTCCTCGCGGCCGGCGAGGTGGGCGCCGAGCGCCAGGACGCACGCCGTGAGGCCCGAGCCGCAGCTGGTGACGATCCGCCGCCCCTCGGGCGCGGCCGCCGCGATCCGCTCCCGCAGCTGCGGCAGCGGCAGCAGCCGCCCCTGCCCGTCCTGCAGGTCGGTGTAGGGCAGGTTGACCGCCCCCGGCATGTGCCCGGGACGCAGGCCCGGCCGCGGCTCGGGCTCGGTGCCCGCGAACCGGCCGGTGGAGCGGGCGTCCAGGACGGTGGCGTCCGGGTCGGCCAGGGCGCGGGCGACGTCCTCCGCCCCGACGAAGCCGCCCGGACGGGGCGCGAGCTCGACGTCGCCGGGCTCGGCCGGCGGCGCGGCGTGCGCCCCCGTGGGCCGGCCCTCCGCGGCCCACGCCGGGAGACCGCCGTCGAGGACGGCGACCCGGTCGAAGCCCGCGGTCCGGAGCAGCCACCAGACGCGGGCGGACGCGAAGACGCCCTTGGCGTCGTAGGCCACGACCGTGCTCGTGCGCGAGATGCCGAGCGCCCGGGCCGCCGCGCTCAGCTGCTCCGCCGGGGGCGCCGTGTGCGGCAGGTCCGAGGACGGGTCCGAGAAGGCCCCGTCCAGGTCCAGGAGCACCGCCCCGGGGAGGGCCTCCTCGGTCCGGTTGAGCGTGGAGCTCGCGTCCACGAGCACCAGCCGGGGGTCCTGGAGATGCTCGGCCAGCCAGTGGGTGCTCACCACGGGCCCGGGGAGCGCGAGCGGGGCGTCGTCGTGCGGGGTGCTGCTGTGCGGGGTGCTGTGCTGCGGGGTGCCGGTGCTCATGCGCCCCAGGCTAGTGCGGTGGACCCCGGGACGCCGGGTCAGGAGGCGCCGGCGAGCGCGCGCTCGAGGTCCTCCAGCTGGTCCTCGACGTCCTCGATGCCCACCGAGAGCCGCACCAGGTCCACGGGCACGGCCAGCGCGGTGCCCTTCACGGAGGCGTGCGTCATCTCCGAGGGGTAGCAGATCAGGGACTCCACCCCGCCCAGGCTCACCGACAGCGAGTACAGCCGGGTGCCCGCCGCCACCGCCCGGGCGGCGGCCTCCCCGCCGGTCAGTCGGAAGGAGACCATGCCGCCGAACCCGCGCATCTGCGCGGCGGCGAGCGCGTGGCCGGGGTGTCCGGGCAGCCCGGGGTAGAGCACCTGCTCGACCTCGGGGCGCTCCAGGAGCCACTCGGCGATCCGCTGCGCGTTGTCCTGGTGGCGCTCCATCCGCAGGCTGAGGGTCTTGAGCCCGCGGGCGGCCAGGTAGCTGTCCTGGGGGCCCGCCACGGCGCCGGCGGCGAACTGCTGGAAGCCGACCGCCTCGGCGAGCGGGGCCTCGCGCCACTGGGCCGTGCCCACGACCACGGCGCCGCCGAGCACGTCGGAGTGCCCCCCGATGTACTTCGTGGTGGAGTGCACCACGGCGTGCGCGCCGAGCTCGAGGGGGGTCTGCAGGTACGGGGACGCGAAGGTGTTGTCGACGACGAGCAGCGCCCCGGCGTCCCGGGCCAGCTGCGCCCACGCCGCTACGTCGGCGATGCCGAGCAGCGGGTTGGACGGCGTCTCGAGCCACAGCACCTTCGTGGTGCCGGGGCGCACGGCCGCCCGGACGGCGTCGAGGTCCGTGATCTCCACGGGGGTGTGCCCGATGTCCCACGGGGCGAGGACCCGGGTGATCAGCCGGTTGGTGCCGCCGTAGCCGTCGGCGCCGAGCACGATGTGGTCGCCCGGGCGCAGCACGGCGCGCAGCAGGGCGTCCTCGGCGGCGATCCCCGAGGCGAACGCGAACCCCCGCTCGCCGCGCTCCAGGGCCGCGAGCTGCTCCTCGAAGCCGCTGCGGGTGGGGTTGGAGCCGCGGCTGTACTCGTGCCCGGCGCGCAGCACGTTGATCCCGTCCTGGGCGAACGTGGAGGTCTGGTAGATCGGCGGGATGACCGCCCCGGTCAGCGGGTCGGGCTCCTGGCCGGCGTGGACGGCGGTGGTCGTGAAGCCCCGGTGGCGGGTGCGGGTCTCGGTGGGGGACGTCATGGCGGGGCTCACTTCCGGGTGGTCTGGACGGCGGTGACGACGGTGTCGAGGGCCTGGCCGAGGTCGGCCACGAGGTCCTGGGGGGACTCGAGGCCGATGGACAGCCGGATCGTGGTCTCGGCGATCCCGCCGGCCCGGCGCTGCTCGGGGGTCAGGCGGCAGTGCGTCATGGCCGCCGGGTGGGCGACGAGGCTGCGGGTGTCCCCGATGTTGGCGACCAGCTTGAACAGCCGGAGTGCGTCGATGAACGGGCCCACGGCGCCGTCCGGGGCGGCGAGGTCGAAGGAGAACACGGAGCCGGTCCCGCGCGGGAAGTCCCGGGCCGCGATCCCGGCGCCGGGGTCCCCGGGCACGCCGGGGTGGTGGACGCGGGCGACGGCGGGGTGCCCGGCCAGGAACTCGGCCACCGCCAGCGCCGAGGCCGTGTGGCGGGCCACGCGCAGGTCGAGGGTCTCGGTGCCCTGCAGGATCTGGCTGGCGTTGAACGGGGAGAGCGTGGTGCCGAGGTCGTGCACGTACTTCGCCCGGACCAGGTGCAGGTAGGGGCTGGCGGCGGCGCACTTGTCGACGAGGCTGAGCCCGCCCCAGCGGGCGCGGGCCTGGGTGAACTGCGGCCACTTGTCCGGCCGGGCGGACCAGTCGAAGGTCCCGCCGTCCACGACCGCCCCGGCGAGCGCGTTGCCGTGCCCGCCCAGGAACTTGGTGGCCGAGTGCACCACGATGTCCGCGCCCTTCTCCAGCGGCCGGTACAGGGCCGGGGACGCGAGGGTGTTGTCGACGACGACGGGCACCCCGGCGGCCCGGGCGACGTCGGCGATCCCGGGCAGGTCCGGGAGGGTGGCCAGCGGGTTGCCGATGGACTCGAGCAGGAACGCGCGGGTGTCGGGGCGCACGGCCGCGGCCCACGCCCCCGGGGCGGTGGGGTCCACGAAGGAGACCTCGATGCCGTAGTCAGCGAAGGAGTCGGTGAGCAGGTCCACCGTGCCCCCGTAGAGCTTCTCGGATGCCACGAGGTGCTTCCCGGCGCCCTGGCCGAGCAGGGCCAGCAGTGCGACGGCCACGGCGGACTGGCCCGAGCCGGTCGCCACGGCGCCCGCGGCGCCCTCGAGGTCGCTGATCCGCTGCTCGAGCACGGCCACCGTGGGGTTGCCGGTGCGCGTGTAGGTGAAGCCCGCCCGGGTCTGGGCGAACATCTGCCGGGCCGCCTCGTAGTCCGGGAACTCGAAGGCCGCGGTCTGGTAGATCGGCACCGTCAGGGTGCGCTGGGTGACCTGGTCGTGGGTGCCGGCGTGGATCTGCCGGGTCGCGAGGTCGTGGTCGGTCACGGGGATGGACATGGCGCTGCTCCTGTGCCTTGCTCTTACCCGCACCGGTCATCCGCGCGGGCCCGGTGGGCACGTCGCGGAAGATGCAGGCCGCTTCCTCATCCGAACCACCCAATGAGCATGGGGTTGGTGCGTGACCAAGTCGGAGCTTGGCGGTCACGTCTCGTGAAGCTGGAACAACACTATGCGCAGAGGTAGTGGGTGTCCCTCCGCGACGGAAGATGACGACCGTGACGGTTCGTGACGCCGGCCGTGCGCGCCGGGCCCGGCGCGGGCCCTCGCGTCAGGCCCGGGTGTCGATGTCCTCGAAGATCAGGAACGTCTGGGTGTCCACCACACCGGGCAGCTGCTGGACGTGCTCGAAGATCACCTGCCGCAGGTGCACGGTGTCCACGGCCCGCACGAGGAGCATGACGTCGAAGTTCCCGCCCACCAGGGCGATGTGGTGCACGGCGGGGATCGCCTGGAGCTGGGCGCACAGCTCCCGCCAGGTGTTCTGCTGGAGCTTGAGCGTCACGTACGCGGAGGCCTGCAGACCCGCCCGGACCGGGTCGATCACGGTGCTGAAGCGCAGGATCACCCCCTCGTCCCGGAGCCGGTTGATCCGGGCGTAGGCGTGGGCGCGGGAGACGTGCACGGCCGCGGCGATCGCCGTCACGGACTGCCTCGCGTCCCGGGACAGCTCCGCGAGGATCTTCCGGTCGGTCTCGTCCAGCGGCACGGGGGTCGAGGGCACGGCGGGCTCCTTCGGGGCGGGTCGGGCGCGGGGCCCGGAACGTGTCGGACGAATGCGTGTGCTCCACGCCACACTAGAACATTTCGTCCACGCGCGGTGCACTGTCCGTCTCAGACTTCTGCATTTTCCCCGCTCTGTGGATACGAACCATGCCCGGTTCCCATACTGGGGAGACAGAGCCGCACCACCTTCCTGCCCTCCCCGGACCGCGGCCGCACCGGGGACCGACCGAGGGGACACCATGAGCCAGACCGTCGAGACCCCCGAGGACCCGATCCTCCGGGCCTCCCAGAGCTTCGGCATCACGCCGGAGCAGTACATGCTCCCGGCCCGCGGCGAGATCCGCATGGTCGACCCGGGCGGGCGGCTGCTCGCCCCAGAGGAGCAGGGCACCGGCCCCGGCCACGAGTACCCGCTGCCGGCCCCGGACGTCCTGCTGCGCGCCTACGAGAAGCTGGTGGTCGGGCGGCGGGTCAACGACCAGAACTCCGCGCTGGTCCGCCAGGGCCGGATGGCCGTCTACCCGTCCAGCCACGGCCAGGAGGCCTGCCAGGTGGCGGCCGCCCTGTGCCTCGGGGAGGGCGACTGGCTGTTCCCCACCTACCGGGACACCGTGGCGGTCATGACCAAGGGCGTGGACCCGATGCAGGTCATGGCGATCTTCCGCGGCGAGTGGCACAGCGGCTACGACCCGTACGAGCACTGCGTGGGCATCCAGTCGACCCCGCTCACCACCCAGCTGCTGCACGCGGTGGGCGTGGCCCACGCCGCCAAGCTGCGCGGCGAGAACACCGTGGTCCTGGCGATGTGCGGGGACGGCGCCACCAGCGAGGGCGACTTCCACGAGGCCCTGAACTTCGCGGCCGTGTTCAAGCTGCCGGTCGTGTTCTTCGTGCAGAACAACGGCTACGCGATCTCCGTGCCCCTGTCCCAGCAGTCCGCGGCCCCGAGCCTCGCCCACAAGGCGGTGGGCTACGGCATGGCCGGCGAGCGCGTGGACGGCAACGACCTCGTGGCGCTGCTCGCCACCCTGCGGCGCGCCGTGGACCTGGCCCGCTCCGAGTCCGAGCCCCTCCTCGTGGAGGCGCACACCTACCGCATGCAGGCGCACACCAACGCCGACGACGCCACCCGCTACCGGGACGACGCCGAGGTGCAGGAGTGGATCGCCAAGGACCCGGTGACCCGGATGCGCGCCTACCTCGGCGCCGATGGCGTGCTCGACGACGCGGCGGAGCAGCGCATCGCCGCCGCCGCCGAGGACGTCGCCACGGCCCTGCGCGACGGCATGAACGCCGACGTGGAGATCGACCCGCTCGAGCTGTTCCGCCACGTCCACACCGAGCAGACCCCGCAGCTCGCCGAGCAGGAGCAGTTCCTGGCCGCCGAGCTCGCCCGAGAGGAGACCGGACAGTGAGCACCCTGCACGCCCCCGCCCCGGCCGGCGAGGCCCCGGCGGCCAAGCCCGCCACCTTCGCCCAGGCGCTCAACACCGCCCTGGCCGACGCGCTGGCCGCCGACCCCGCCGTCGTCGTCTTCGGCGAGGACGTCGGCACCCTCGGCGGCGTCTTCCGCATCACCGACGGGCTGACGAAGCGCTTCGGCCGCACCCGGTGCTTCGACACCCCGCTGGCCGAGTCCGGGATCGCCGGCATGGCCGTGGGCATGGCGATGAACCGGATGCGCCCCGTCATCGAGATGCAGTTCGACGCCTTCGCCTACCCGGCCTTCGAGCAGGTCGCCTCGCACATCGCGAAGATGCACAACCGCACCCGCGGCGCCGTGCGCCTGCCGATCGTCATCCGGATCCCCTACGCCGGCGGCATCGGCGGCGTGGAGCACCACTGCGACTCCTCCGAGGCCTACTACGCCCACACCCCGGGCCTGAAGGTGTTCACCCCCGCCACGGTCGAGGACGCCTACCTCATGCTGCGCGAGGCGATCGACTCGGACGACCCCGTCGTGTTCTTCGAGCCCAAGAAGCTCTACTGGTCCAAGGCCCCCGTGGACCTGGCCGAGCTGAGGGAGCGCTACGAGAACGGGGCACCCGAGCGCCGGGAGGGCCGCGCCGTCGTCGCCCGCGCCGGCGAGGACGCCACGCTGCTGGCCTACGGGCCGTCCGTGCCGACCGCCGTGGCGGCCGCCGCGGCCGCCGCCGCCGAGGGGCGCTCGCTCGAGGTCGTGGACCTGCGCAGCATCGTCCCGTTCGACGACGAGACGGTCGCCGCGTCGGTGCGGAAGACCGGGCGCGTGGTGGTCGTGGCCGAGGCGCCGGGCTTCGCGTCCGTCGCGGCCGAGATCGTGGCCCGCGTCCAGGAGCGCTGCTTCCACTCCCTGGCCGCGCCCGTGCGTCGCGTGACCGGGTTCGACATCCCGTACCCGGCGCCCAAGCTCGAGGAGCACTACCTGCCCAGCGTCGACCGCATCCTCGACGCCGTGGACGACCTGCAGTGGGAGGACCGACCATGACCGTGAAGACGTTCACCCTGCCGGATCTCGGCGAGGGACTGACCGAGGCCGAGCTCGTGAGCTGGCTCGTCCAGGTGGGCGACACCGTCGCCGTGGACCAGCCGATCGCCGAGGTGGAGACCGCCAAGTCCGCCGTGGAGGTGCCCTGCCCCTTCGCCGGGACCGTGCACCAGCTGCACGGCGCCTCGGGGCAGACCCTCGACGTCGGCGCACCGCTGATCTCCGTCGACACCGGGGACCGGGCCGGGACGCCCGCCCCGCAGGGCGGCGGCCCCAAGGGCGGGCAGTCCTACCGGGAGGAGGAGCGCGCCGGGGCGGACCCCGCGGCGGCCGCCGAGGCCTCCGCGGTCGCCGCGGCCTCCGACGACGAGGCCGGATCGGGCAGCGTGCTCATCGGCTACGGCACGCCCGCCGGCGGCACGGCCGGACGCCGGCGCCGGCCGAAGCGGACCGGTGCCACCGGCCCGGCCGCCGGCTCCGCCGCCCGGCCGGTCCCCGAGCCCGCGCAGGCGGCGGAGCAGACCGCGGCCCAGGCGGCGCAGGCCGCGGGCGCCGCCCACGACGCGATGGCCTCGGCCCCGCGCCTGGCGCCCACGGTCGTCTCGCCGATCGTGCGCAAGCTGGCCAAGGACCGCGGGGTCGACATCTCCACCGTGCGCGGCTCGGGCCCCGGCGGGCTCATCCTGCGCCGGGACGTGGTGACCGCGGCGGCCGCCACCGCCGCACCGGCCGCGCGGGAGAGCACGGCCCCGTCGTCGTCGGCCCCCGCCCCGGTGCCGTCCACCACCGCGGCCCCGTCCGCCGTGGACGCCCGCACGGGGCTCGGGGTCGCGGAGCGGGTCCCGGTCTCCGGGATCCGCAAGGTCATCGGGCAGGCCATGACCCGCTCCCGCGCCGAGATCCCCGAGGCCACCGTCTGGGTGGACGTGGACGCCACGAGGCTCGTGGAGCTGCGCGCCGAGCTCAAGGCCCAGGACCCCGCGACCGCCCCGGGGCTCATGGCCCTGATCGCGCGGTTCGTGCTCGCCGGCCTGGCCCGCCACCCCGAGCTCGCCACCCGGATCGAGACCCGCGAGGACGGCAGCCAGGAGATCGTGCGCTTCGACGGCGTGAACCTCGGCTTCGCGGCGCAGACCGACCGCGGGCTCGTGGTGCCGAACATCCGCGGCGCGCACACCCTGAGCGCCCGCGGGCTCGACGCCGAGCTCCGGCGACTCACCGAGCTCGCCCGCTCCGGCAAGGCCGGGCCCGCCGAGCTGTCCGGCTCCACGTTCACCCTCAACAACTACGGGGTGTTCGGCACGGACGGGGCCGCGGCGATCATCAACCACCCGGAGGTCGCGATCCTCGGGATCGGCCGGATCATCGACCGCCCATGGGTGGTCGACGGGCAGCTGGCCGTCCGCAAGGTCACCCAGCTCTCCCTCGCCTTCGACCACCGGGTGTGCGACGGCGGGACCGCCGGCGGCTTCCTGCGCATGGTGGCCGACGCGGTGGAGAACCCGGTGTCGGTGCTCGCGGACCTGTAGCGGCCCGCGGGCCCGCCGCCCGCCAGGAGTCGCGTCCGGCGCCACCCCCATCGCGAGGAGTCGCGTTCGGCCGGTATCGCCGTCACATGTCGACAGAACGCGACTCCTCGGCCGGTGGCGGAGACAGAACGCGGCCCCTCGGTGCCGGGGCCGGTGGCTCAGCGCCGGTCGGCCGGGGCGTCCCGGCAGGAGGGGTCGGGGTGGTGGCGGGCACCGAGCAGGTGCGGGCCCAGGTCGGCGACCGTCCCGGCGCCCATCAGCTGCATGCTGATCCGCACCTCCTCGGCCAGCAGCTCGATCGCCCGCTCCACCCCCTGCTGCCCGCCGGCCATCAGCCCGTAGAGGTAGGCCCGGCCGATGAGCACGAAGTCCGCTCCGGCGCACAGGGCGGTGATCACGTCGGCGCCGCTCATCACCCCGGAGTCGAGGATCAGCTCGACTCCCTCCCCCACCTCGTCCCGCACCTCGGGCAGCGCGTTCAGCGAGGCGGGGGCGCGGTCCAGCTGGCGGCCGCCGTGGTTGGAGACCACCAGCCCGTCGGCCCCCGCGGCCAGGGACTGCCGGGCGTCGTCCCGGGTCAGCACCCCCTTCACGAAGAGCTTCCCCGGCCACACGGAGCGGATCCACTCGAGGTCCGCGTAGGACAGGGTCGGGTCGAACATCGAGTTCGTGATGGTGGGCAGGTCGGCGCTCGTGCTCGAGAGGGACGCGAACTTCAGGGAGTCCGTGGTGAGGAAGTTCAACCACCACTCGGGCCGGTAGGAGGCGTCGGCCACCGTCCGCAGCGTGAGCCTGGGCGGGATGACCATGCCGTTGCGCACGTCCCGCAGCCGCTGGCCCGCCACCGGGGTGTCCACGGTGACGAGCAGGGTGCCGTAGCCGTGGGCCGCGGCGCGCTCCAGCAGGTCCCGGGACCGGTCCCGGTCCTTCCACAGGTACAGCTGGAACCAGCGGGTCGCGTCCGGTCCGGCCGCGGCGACCTCCTCCAGCGAGCGGGTCCCCATGGTGGACAGCGTGAAGGGGATGCCGGCCCCCTCCGCCGCGCGGACTCCCCCGATCTCACCCTCGGCGTGCATGAAGCGGGTGAAGCCGGTCGGGGCGATCCCGAACGGCAGCGCGGACCGCGCCCCGGCGATCGGCGTGGACAGCTCGGGAGCCGCGATGCCGTGCAGGATCCGGGGCAGCAGCTCGACCGCGTCGAACGCCTCCCGCGAGCGCCGGCGGGTCAGTTCGCGCTGGGCGGCGCCGTCCGCGTAGTCGAAGGCCGGGCGCGGGGTGCGGCGGCGGGCGATCCGGCGCAGGTCCCAGAGGTCCGCGGCCCGGGCGAGCCGAGCCGCGCGGCGGTCGAGGGCGGGGGTCTCGAACTGCAGGAGCGGGCGCAGCTCGGACCACTGGGGCAGACGCCGTTCCACGGCGGACCTCCTGACGGTCGGGGTGTTCCCGACCACACTACGTCGGAGGCCCCGACGACGCCTTGGGCGGTGCGCCGTTCAGTCGGTCTCGGGGCCCGCGCAGTACGGGCACTCCTGCTCGACGTCGGCCCAGCTGTGCCGCCCGCCCCGGAGGAGCGGTGCCGCCGACCCGCGGCCGGCGGCGTCGTCCGGGCGGGAGGAGGTCAGGGGGGAACGGGGCGGGAGCAGGTCGACGGTCATGGTGCAGTCCTCCGGGAGGGTGGTGGCGGGCGGGGCGTCGCCCGGTCCCTCCAGTATCGAGGGCGTCATCCGTGCGGAAAAGCGATGTTTTCCCATGCTGATCCGTCAGCCCCGCTGATGATTCCTCCCGGGGTCGCTGGCCCGGTCACGAGATCCCGGGGACGTGCCCCGGGGTGTCCCCGGGAGGCGGCTCGCGCTCAGAGGCCGGTGAGGACGTCGAGGGCGGTGTCCAGCCCCTGCTCCTCCCGGACCGCGCGCCCCACGCGCTGCGCCTGCTCCCGGCGGGCGAGGGCGTCGCCCACGGCGGGGACCAGGGCCTCCGGGGCCAGCTTCCGGCGCGGGATCGGGGCCGCGGCGATGCCGAGCCGGTGCAGCTGCCGGCCCCAGAAGGGCTGGTCGACGAGGAAGGGCACCACCACGGACGGGACGCCCGCACGGGCCACCGTGTGCACGGTCCCGGCCCCGCCGTGGTGGACCGCCACCGCGGCGTCCGGGAGCAGGGCGCCCAGCGGGGCGGCCGGCACCACCAGCACGTCCTCGCCGCGGCGGTCCGGCGGCAGGGCCAGACCGCCCCAGCCCGTGACCAGGAGGGTCCGCAGCCCGTGGGCGCGCGCGCTGTCCACGACCGTCCTCCCCCGCGCGGACGGGTCCCCGGCCGCCATGGACCCGAAGGTCGCCACCAGGCACGGCCCGCCCCGGACGAACTCGGCCACCGCCGGGTCCGGGGCGGGGGCGGCCGCGCCGAGGTGCCAGGCACCGGTCAGATGCACCCGGGCCGGCCAGTCGGCGGGCCGGGACAGCAGCTGCGGGCTGATCCCCATCAGCGTGGCGCGGGAGGGTGCGGGGTGCCGGGGCGCCCGGCCGCCGGGCAGCTGCCGGCACGCGTGCTCGACGTCCCGCCGGAACAGCCGGGCGCCGCCGCGCGGCACCGCGTAGGTCGCCCGGTTGAACCGCCCGAGGTCCTTCGAGACCGTGGGCCCGCCCGGTGCGGAGAACTCCCGGGTGGGCGTCGCCACGGGCACGAACTCGGCCAGCGCGCGGGGGACGCCGAGGGCGTCCGCCACGGCCGGCGCGGTGAGGATCAGCGGGTGGTGCAGGACCAGGTCCGGGTCGAACGCCAGGGTCTCGCGCACCGCCGCGGAGAACATCCGCCGCATCCCGGGGCGGACCTCCGCGCGGACGTGGTGCACCGTCGCCCGCGGCGAGGCCCCGGGGGCGTCCATCAGCC
Source organism: Kocuria sp. CPCC 205263 (assembly GCF_040981075.1). Classification (NCBI taxonomy): domain Bacteria; kingdom Bacillati; phylum Actinomycetota; class Actinomycetes; order Micrococcales; family Micrococcaceae; genus Kocuria; species Kocuria sp. CPCC 205263. The sequence continues at coordinate 35,823 of NZ_JAVKPV010000011.1, forward strand.
GGTGGAAGTCCACGTCCAGGCCGACGGTGTCGATCCCGGCCAGGTCCACCCCGGAGTTCTCCGGCACCCCCAGCCGGACCCGGTGGCCCTGTGCGGCGGCGTGCCGGGCCAGGGCCGCGAAGGGCTCCACGTCGCCGCGGGTTCCGGAGGTCAGCAGCATCATGCGCACCCCCACAGTCTGCCCCGCGGCGGGACGGCGCACGAACGGACCGGCGGAGCGCCCGGCGGCCCCGGGACCGCCGCCGCACCGGCCCCGGAACCGACGTAGTGTGGGGTGCACCCGGACCCCCGGGTCACCTGACGTCCGAGGAGGTGCGCCGCCGTGCCCCAGGCCGGATTCGCCCCCGCGCTCCAGCGGATCGTGCACATCTCGCGACCGGTCCTCTGGATCAACGCCCTGGGCACCGGCGTGGTGGGCATGTGGCTGGCGGGCTCGCTCTGGCAGTGGGAGGCGCTGCCGCTGCTGCTGTGGCTCACCCTCCCCTTCAACCTGCTGATCTACGGCGTCAACGACGTCTTCGACCAGGACACCGACGCCCTCAACCCCCGCAAGGGATCGCTCGAGGGAGCCCTCATCCGGTCCGAGGAGGTGCGCACGATCCTGACCGCGGTGCTCGTCACCAACGTGCCGTTCGTCGTCTGGTTCGCCGTGGCCCTGCCCCCGGCCGCGCTGGGCTGGATCGCGCTGTACGTCCTGGTCTTCGTGTTCTACTCGGCCCCTCCCCTGCGCTTCAAGGCCCGTGCGTACCTCGACTCCCTGAGCAACGCCGCCTACGCGCTGCCGCTGGTCTTCGTCACCCACGCGCTCGGGGCGACCCCCGTGTGGCCCGCGGCGCTCGGCCTGATGGCCTGGAGCGTGGCCAAGCACGCGTTCGACGCCGTCCAGGACATCGAGGAGGACCGCGCGGTGGCCATCACGACGACGGCGGTCCGGCTGGGACCGCGCGGGACGGCCCTGTGGAGCGGCGGCTGGTGGGCCGCGTCCACGCTGGGCTTCGCGCTGGTCAGCCTCCCGGTGGCCGCGGTCAACGCGCTCATCGCCGGGTGGCTCGTGGTCTCCCTCCTGCGGGACCCGAGGCCGGAGACCGGGCACCGGCTGTACCGGTACTCGATCGCCTTCCCCTACGTCGCCGGCGCCGTGGCCGGCGTGCAGCTGACGGTGGCGCTGTTCTTCGGGCTGTACCCGTGAGCCGCGTCGTCGTCGTCGGCGGTGGGATCGGGGGGCTGACCTCGGCCGTCCTGCTCGGCCACGCCGGTCACCGCGTCACCCTCCTCGAGGCCGCCGACCACCTCGGCGGCAAGAGCCGCCGCCTCGAGACCGAGGGGCAGCGCCTGGACACCGGACCGTCCCTCTTCACCTTCCCTGGGGTGTGGGAGGAGCTCCTCCGCCGCCTGGACCTGCTGCGGGACGCCGGCACCGCGGGAGCCGGTGCGCCGAGGGCCGAGGAGACCGCCGGGCTGGAGCTGGAGCGCCTGCCCGCGGTCGGCACGTACTACTACCGCGGCACCCGGTGCGAGCTGCCCGTCCCGCCCGGGCACCCCTGGCACGCGGCCTGGACCCGCTTCGAGGCCGAGCACGGCGTGCTCGGACCGGACATCACCCGGCTGCTGACCACCGACGTGCTGGACCGGGCGGCCTATCCCGCGCTGGGCCGGCTCGGGAAGCTGTACGGGCGCCGGCTCACGACCCGTGACTACCTCGACAGCCTCACCTGGATGCCGGAGGGCCTTCGCGAGGTCATCGCCATCCACACTCTCAACGCCGGTGTCGGCCCGGCACGGACCCCGGCCCTGTACGCGAGCATGCCCGCCGTCATGGCGCGCGACGGCGTCTGGATCCCCCGGGGCGGCGTCTACGAGCTCGTCGAGGCGCTCCGGCGCCTCGCCGTGGACGCCGGGGTCGGGCTCCGCACCGGGGAGCCGGTGACCTCCGTCGCCCGCCGGCGCGTCCTGACCGCCCGGGGCGCGTACCCGGCCGACGCCGTCGTGAGCGGGCTCGACGCCCACCGGCTGGACGGGCTGCTCGCCGGGCGCGCGCCCCGGGCACCGCGCCGGCTCAGCTGCTCGGCGATCGCGGTCTACGCCGTGCTCGACCACGAGCTGCCCGAGGGGACGCCCCGGCACGGCGTGATCATGCCCGACCGGCCCGCCGACCTCTACGCCGACCTGGAGGCCGGGACCGAGCCCGAGCAGACCATGGCCTTCGCCAACCACTACCCGGCGCACGCGGGCCACCCCAACAGCGCGGCCACGCTCGCCCTGCTGCTGACCGCGCCGGCCAACGGGAAGTCCTACACCCTCGAGGACCCGTTCGTCGCGCGCGAGCTCGAGCGCACGGCGCGGGTGCTCGGGCTGCCCGGACCGATCACGGACCGCTTCCGGAGCGCGGAGATCCTGGACCCCGCGTACTTCGCCACGCACGGCTCGGCAGGAGGGGCGCTCTACGGCGCCGTGCGTCCCGCGTGGCGCAGCGGCCCGTTCCACGCCCCGGCCCACACGAGTCCGCTGCGGCCGTGGCTGTGGCGGGTGGGCGCCTCCGTGCACCCGGGCGGCGGGCTGCCCGCGGTGCTGGGCGGCGCCATGATCTCGACCGGGAAGCTCCTGGAGCGCCTCGCACGGGCCGAGGGCCGTCGGCCCGGCTGAGAACCGGTCAGCGGGCGAGCTCCCACGCCCAGAGCAGCAGCAGCGTCGCGAGGAACCCGGTGAGGTAGTTCAGCCACAGGAACCGCCGCCAGCCCCGGTTGGCGCGCTCGCAGCCGGCGTCCGTGATGGTCAGGAACGGCACGAGGTTGGCGAGGTAGGGCAGCACCAGGAGGGACGCGACCGGCCCGGGCCAGGGGGCGAGCAGCAGGAGCACCCCGGCGGCGAGGTAGAGGACCGCGGAGGCCCACACCGTGGGGCGGGCGCCCAGGACGGTGGCGATCGAGCTCAGCCCGCCCTCCCGGTCCGCCTGGACGTCCTGCACGGCCCCGAACGCCTGCGAGGCCATCGACCACAGGAAGAACCCGGCGCACAGGGCCCCGAGGCCCCCCGACCAGTCCGCTCCGGCGAGCACGAGGCCGTAGACCGCCGGGGACACGAAGTGGGTGGCGGAGGTCGCCGAGTCCAGGAACGGGACCTCCTTGAAGCGCAGCCCCTTCAGGCTGTAGGCCGCCACCGCGAACAGGCTGACCACGAGCACCCCCGCCGCGGCGGCCCCGCCCGCCAGGAACAGGTACGCCAGGAACGGCAGCGCCGTCAGCACCGAGCCCACGAGGACCGTCCGGTGCTCGGAGCGGTCCACGAGCGCGCCCTCGACACCGCCCTTGCGGGGGTTGCGGAGGTCGGACTCGTAGTCGAAGACGTCGTTGATCCCGTACATCAGGAGGTTGTACGGGAAGAGGAAGAACAGCGTCCCCACCACCAGGGGCAGGTCCACCCGGCCCGTGGTCAGGACATAGGCCGCCGCGAAGGGGTAGGCGGTGTTGACCCAGGAGACCGGCCGGGAGGTGGCCACGAGGGTGCGCACGGTGGCGGTGAGCCGGCCGCGCTCGGCCAGCCCCCACCACAGCGAGGGCAGCAGCAGCAGCGCGGCGAGCGGGTACGCGAAGTCCTCGACCGGCACGAGGCCGATCCGCAGCTCCGTGATGTGCCCGGCCCCGTAGTCGAAGAACCCGGCGGCGATCATGAGGTTGTCGAACACGACCGTCAGCAGCGCGAGCACGGCGAAGGAGATCCCGAGCACGGCCAGGGCCCGGCGCCGCGGCGGCGCCGGGGAGGGCCGGCGGACCAGCAGGGTGGCCGGGGTCAGGGCCAGCGCGAGGAAGACGGGGATGACAAGGGCGTAGGTCACGGGGCGTCCGCTCCTCCGCGGGCCGGACCGGCCGCGGCGGAGCGGCGCGCCAGCGCCTTCTCCGTGAGCCGGACGAGGTTCATCGTCAGGTAGCAGAGGAACACGAGGAACACGACCTCCTCGACGGGGATCTGCGGGGCGACCATCCAGCCGGTCGCCCACGCGCTGCGGCTGTGCAGGAAGATCCCGAGGCTGATCCCGGCGACATCCCAGGCGAGGAAGAACACCAGGCCCGCGAGCAGCACGAGGGCCGCCCGGCGGGGGTCCTGGGCGAAGAACAGTCGCTCCCGCACGTCGAGGAGCACCATCCCGGCCAGGCTGAGGAGCAGGAAGCCGAGGTACACGAAGCTCATCCGCGCGGCACCAGGGGTTCTGCCAGCGGTCCGGTGGAGGTGTCCCCGCGCAGGTCCTTGAGCAGGATCTCCGCGCTGATCAGGCACATCGGCAGGCCGATGCCGGGGATCGTCGAGGCCCCGCAGTAGTGCAGGCCGGCGACCTTCCGGCTGCGGTTGGCGCCCCGGAAGAACGCGGACTGCTTGAGCACGTGAGCGGGACCGAGCACGTTGCCGCGCCAGGAGTTGAAGTCCCGCCGGAAGTCCTCCGGGCCCACGGTGTGGCGCACCACCACGCGCTCCCGCAGGTCCGGCACACCGGCCCACGCCGCGACCTGGTCGATCACCCGGTCCGCGACGGCCTCGACCCGCGGGGAGCCGGTGCCGTCCGGTCCGCCCGCGCCCAGCGCGGGGTCGGCGGGGACCGGGATCAGCACGAAGAGGTTCTCGTGCCCGTCCGGGGCCACGCCGGGGTCGGTCGCCGAGGGCTTGCAGACGTAGACGGACGCGGGGTCAGGGACGCTCGTGGGCTCCTCGAAGATCGCCCGGAAGTTCGTGTCCCAGTCCTCGCTGAAGAACAGGCTGTGGTGCGGGAGCTCGGGCAGCTCCCCGCGGACCCCGAGCATCACGAGCACCGCGCCGGGGCCGGTCTGGCGCCGGTCCCAGTACCGCCGCGGGTAGCTCTGCAGCTCGCGCGGGAGCAGCGCGGTCTCGGTGTGGTGCAGGTCCGCGGCCGAGACGACGACGTCCGCCGCCAGCTCGTGCTCCGCCCCGTCCGCGTCCCGCCACACGACGCCGGTGGCCCGGACGGGGCCGTCGGCGGCCGGGGAGGTGCTGATCCGCACCACGTCCGCGCCCGTCCGGATCCGTGCCCCGTGGGCGACGGCGAGCCGCTCGACGGCCTCGATGACCCGGCGGAACCCGCCCTGCGGGTACTGGACGGAGTCCGTGAGGTCCATGTGGCTCATGAGGTGGTACAGCGACGGCGTCATCCGGGGCGCGCTGGCCAGGAAGACGGCCGGGTAGCCGAGCACCTGCCGCAGGCGCGTGTCCTGCACGGTGCCGGCGGCGAAGTCGTGCAGCGAGCCGGTGAGGTGTCGGGCGAGCTCGGGCAGGCCCCGCACGACCGGCCGGGTGAGCAGCGGCGTGAACGAGGCGTAGGAGGTGTAGAGGAAGTGGTCGACGGCCAGCTGGTAGGTCCGCTTCGCGGAGGCCAGGTACGCCCGGATCCGCTCGCCCGCGCCGGGCTCCACCGACTCGAACAGCGCCACGGTGTCCTCGAGGTCCGAGCGGATGTCGATGGGCCGCTCGTAGCGCTCGCCCCAGACCCGGTAGGCGGGGTCCAGGCGGAGCAGCTCGAGCTCCTGGGCGGCGCTGGAGCCCATGAGCCGGAAGAAGTGGTCGAAGACCTCCGGCATGAGGTACCAGGAGGGCCCGGTGTCGAAGCGGAAGCCGTCCCGCTCGAGCCGCCCGGCGCGCCCGCCCGTCGTGCTCCCGCGCTCCAGGACGGTCACGTCCCAGCCGTCCTTCGCGAGCAGGCCCGCGGCGGCGAGCCCGGCGATCCCGGCTCCCACCACCACGGCGTGCCGCCCCCGGGGCCCGGTGGGGCGGCGGCGGGTGCGCGCCCTGACCACGGCGGCCGCGGCGAGCGCGGCCTTGCGGGGGTTCGGCACGCGGATGCGGGAGCTCAGCAGCTCCCGGGCAGGGGTGGCGCGGATCCGCACGGACAGCTCCCGGAACAGGTCGTGGGCGGCGAGGACGGCGGCGCGGGAGGATCCGGGGAGGTCGTCGACGACCGCGCGGGCGGCCGCGAGGTCGGCGTCGATGTCGTCGAGGAGGCGGTTCTTCTCGGTCTCGGAGAACTCCCCGGGCTCCACGCCGGGGAAGTACACGCGGCCGAGCTCCCCGTAGTCCTCGGCCAGGTCGCGCAGGAAGTTGACCTTCTGGAACGCCGCGCCCAGGCGGCGGGCCCCCGCCACGAGCTGCGCGCGGCGCCGCTCGGGCACGGTGCGGCCGGCCAGGAAGACCTGCAGGCACATCAGCCCCACGACCTCGGCCGAGCCGTACACGTACTCGTCGAGGGAGTCGGCGCTGTGCCGGTCCTCGCTGAGGTCGGCGCGCATGGACGCGAAGAACGGACGCACGAGGTCGGGGCCGATCCCCGCGTGGCGCGCGGTGCGGGCGAAGGCGTGCACCACGAGGTTGCTGCTGAAGCCGCGCTCGATCGCCCCGTACGTCTCGTCCTCGAGGCCGTCCAGCAGCTCCCGCGAGCCCCGGGGCGGGACACCGGCGCCGGCGCTGGCGCCGTCGACGATCTCGTCGGCGATCCGCACCAGGGCGTAGACGGCGTAGACGTGCGGGCGGATCTCCGGGCCCAGCAGCCGGCAGGCGAGGCCGAAGGACGTGGAGTAGCGGCGGATGACGGTCGCGGCGGCCTGCTGGGCGGTGTCGTCGTACCGGGCGGCGGCCTCGGCCGGTGACCCGGTGTGCTGGGCGGCGGTCACCGGATGCGCTCCGTGGCCCCGGCCACGATGCGGCGCAGGTCCTCCTCGAGGCCGGCGGGCAGCCCCGCGGCGTCGAGCAGGGCGCGGGCCTCGGCCGCGCACCCGGCGACCATGTCCTCGACCTCCTGCCGCGCCCCGCACTGCTCGAGCAGGTCGCGGGCGCGCAGGGCGTGCTCGCTGCTGATCTCGTGGCGGCCCAGGATCGCGTCGAGCTCCTCGCCGGCGGGCGTGCGCTGGGCGGCGGCCACGAGCATGGTCCGCTTGCCCTCCCGCAGGTCGCTGACCGCGGACTTGCCCGTGGCCTCCGGGTCGCCGAAGACGCCGAGCAGGTCGTCCACGAGCTGGTAGGCGGTGCCCACGGTCCGGCCGAGGCGCCCGAGCACCTCCACGTCCCGGTCGGGGGCCCCGCCGAGCACTCCCCCGGCCTGCAGAGGGGTCTCGAAGGAGTAGACCGCGGTCTTCAGGCACGTGGCCGCGAGGATCTGCTCGCGGCCGGGACGGGCCCCGGGCAGGGTGTGGTCGACGTCGAGCAGCTCGCCCGCGGCCGAGGAGAACAGGGCGGCGTCGAGCAGGTCGAGGACCCGGGGCAGCCGCTCGGGCGAGAGCCCGGAGCGGGCCACGAGCCGGTACGCGCCGGCCAGGGCGAGGTCCCCGGCGATGACGCCCACGCTCGCGCCGTACTGGCGCGCCTGGTCCGGCCCCGAGCCGGACGCGAACGCCCGGGAGGCCGCGGCGGCGTTGATGGTGGGCTGGTGCCGGCGCAGCTCGTCCTGGTCGATGACGTCGTCGTGCACGATGAGGGCGGTGTGCAGCAGCTCGAACGCCGCCCCGACGGACTCGACCACGGGGTCCGGCTCGGGCGCGGGATAGGCGCCGGCCGTGAGACGCACGAGGTGCGGACGGATCTGCTTGCCGCCGGAGCTGAGCCGGGCGACCTCGCCCCACAGCCGGGCGAAGCCGGGGTCCACGGCCTCGGCGCGGCCGGTGGCCTCGGCGAGGAAGTCCTCCAGGACGGGAACCCGGGCAGGCTCTCGCCCCCCACCGTGCCCGGTCCGCGTCCCGGTGCCCGGACGAGCGCTCGAGAAGGCCGATTCGCGCGAGAAGACCGTCACCATTCCCCCATTCCACCACAGTCCTTCGAAAATCGAATCAATTGTCCGTGTCACGCCGTGCGCGGAGCCGCCCCGGGGCCCTGCGGAGCCGCCGCGGGCGGGGTCCCCCCGGTCGCCGCCCCGTCCTCGGGCGCGCCCTCCCCCGCCAGGTGGCCGGCCCGGCGGACCGCCTCGGTGAGCTCGGGCAGGCGCCGCCGCAGGACGTCGATCTCCTCGTCGCTGCAGTCGTCGAGCACCGCCAGGACCTCCTCGCCCATGGCCGAGAACATCTGGCGGCCGGAGCGGTAGGCGTGCTCGGTGGCCTGCAGGCTGACCTCCCGCCGGTCGCGGGGGTCGACCGCGCGCACCAGGTGCCCCGCGGAGACCAGGCGCTTGATCACCGTGGTGGTCGCCGAGCCGCTGAGCACGAGCCGGCGGGCGATGTCCCCGGCGCGGATCGGGCGGCCGTCGCGGTTGGCCTGCATGACCTCGTTGAGGGCGTGGACGTCCTTGTGCGCCAGCCCGAAGCGGCGGCGGACCTGGTCCGCGTACCGCTCGGCCTCGGTGCTGAACTGCTGCAGCAGGAAGAGCACGTCGAATCCGCGCCGCCCCCGGTGCGCGCTGCCTCCCGGCGCTGCGGCGCCGGACGTGCTGATCGTGCCCTCGTCGGACTGCATGTGCCGATTCTAGGGCGCGGGCGCGAGAGAATGGGGCCATGACGGAGAGCAGAGACCCGACCGGACCGGACCTCCCGCCCCCGGGGGCCCCCGGTGCGCCCACGGTGTCCGTGGTCGTGCCGGCCCGTGACGACGCCGTGCACCTCGCGCGCTGCCTGCGGCTGCTCGCCGCGCAGACCCGGCCGCCGGACGAGGTCGTGGTGGTGGACAACGCCTCGAGCGACGGCACCGCGGACGTGGCCCGCGCCGCCGGGGCCCGCGTGGTGTTCGAGCCCGCGCCGGGCATCCCGCCCGCCGCGGCAGCCGGCTACGACGCCGCCCGGGGGGACGTGGTGGTCCGCTGCGACGCGGACACCGTCCCCGGCCCGGAGTGGATCGCCGGGCTGCTCACTGCCCTCGCGTCCCGCCCGGACGTGGTCGCCGTGGCCGGCCCGGGCCGCTTCCACGGCCTGCCGCCCGGCCTCGACCGGCTGCTCTCCGCCCTCTACATCGGCCTGTACGTGTTCAGCACGGCCGCCGCGCTGGCCCACCCTCCCCTGTTCGGAACCAACATGGCGATGCGCCGCTCCTGGTGGCTCGAGGTCCGGGACGGCGTCCACCGGCACGACCCGGAGCTGCACGACGACTTCGACCTCAGCTTCCGGCTGGCCCCCGCGCACCGGATCCTCTTCCGGCCCGGCCTGTCCGTGGGCATGTCGCCCCGGGCGCTGCGGGGCGGGCGCCCCGCCGTCCGCCGGCTGGCGCGCGCCTTCCGGACGATCCGGCTCAACTGGGCCGACGAGCGCCCGTGGGAGCGGTGGCAGGCGCGCCTGGGGCACCGGCTGCCGGGGGGCCGCGCATGAGCCGGCTCGCCCTGGTGGTGCGGTGGCTCGGCCCGCTCTCCGTGCTGCTCACCGCCCTGTTCTTCGACGCCGTGGGCGCCTCCGTGATGATGCTCGTGTGCCTGGCCATCACCATCACGTGGCGGGCCCGGCTGCCGGCGGCCCTGGAGATCACCACGGACCTGACGTTGCTGGTCGCGGCCTGGAGCTCCGTGTTCCTGCTCTACGAGAGGTACGACCACTGGGACCTGGTCGTCCACTTCGCGGCCACCGCGGTGCTGGCCGAGCTGACGTTCCGCGCCCTCGAGCGCTGGTCGCGGCTCTCGTCCCCCGGCTCGGTCTCTCACGTGGTCCTGGTCAGCTCCCTGGGCGTGGCACTGGCCCTCGTGTGGGAGTACCTCGAGTTCGCCGGCTACTACCTCGTGGACCCTCAGGTGAACGTGGGCTACCTGGACACCATGGGCGATCTGGCCGCCGGCCACGCCGGGGCGGTGGTCGCCGGGATCCTGGGCACCTGGGCCCGGCAGCGGGCGGACGCCTCCGGCGGCACCCGGCGGGACGGGGGCGCCGCCGGCCCACCGGACCCCACCGGCCCCCGGGACGCCGTCGGGAGGTGGCACGCCACCGAGGACCCGGACACCACCGAGACGAGGGACTGACCCATGTTCTGGACGAACCTGCTCGAGACCAGCGCGCAGACGGGGGCGGCCGCCGCAGCCGGCACCGCGGCCTCCGCCGGGGTGGACAGCCCCTGGTACCGGGACCTGCGGAAGCCGGGGCTGCAACCGCCGGCCGCCGTGTTCCCGGTCGTGTGGACCGTGCTCTACGCGGATCTCGCGGTGACCTCCGCGGTCGTGCTCACCGAGCTGCAGCGGCAGACCCGCCCGGGCGCGCACCGCCGCGGCCCGCGGATGCGGACGATCCGGCGTCCGGGGTGCACCCCGTCCGTGGCGGCACGGCGCGAGCGCGGCTACCGCCGGGCGCTCGCGCTGAACCTCGCCCTCAACGCGGGGTGGAGCTGGGTCTTCTTCACGAAGCACGACACCGGCCTGGCCACGGTCACGGCCGCGGCGCTGACGGCCAGCACCGCCGATCTCGCGCGCCGGGCGGCGCAGGCACGGCCCCTGCACGGCGCCGCCCTGCTCCCCTACGCCGGCTGGTGCGGCTTCGCCACGGTCCTGAGCGCCCGCATCCACCAGCTCAACTCCTGAGCGGGTCCGGGCGGCCCGGGCCCGCTCAGCGGGCGGAGACCGTGATCGCGCCGTGGCGGTAGCCGATCGATCCGCCCTGGAAGTGCTGGACGACCGTGTCCCCGGAGCGCTGCTCCGGGGACACCGGGTAGCCCAGGCGGCCGTGCTCGCCCCGGAGGTCGGCGTGGGCCCGCCCGATCGCCCCGCGCACGGGCTGCGCGCCGGTCGCGGGCGACCACAGGATCCTGCCCCGCTCGAAGGACTGGTGCGCCCCGCCGGCCGGGCCGCGGTGCTCGCCGCCCAGCGGGTGCCCCAGCAGACCCGTCTCCGCGCCGAGGGCCGCCCAGCGCGCGCCGACGGCGCCGTGCACGGGGGCCGCACCGGTCCCGGCGCTCCAGACGACCGTGCCCCGCTGGAAGAGCTGGTGTACGCCGCCGGCGCCGTTGCCGCGCTCCCCGGTCCGGGGATAGCCGAGGAGGCCGTTCACGCCGCCGGCCCGGTTCCAGGCGCTGCGCACACCGCCGTGCACCCACCGGGCGCCCGAGTCCGCGCTCCAGTAGACGGCTCCGCGCTCGAACTCCTGGTAGCAGCCGTCCTGGGCGAGGCCGCACCGTTCGTGCGAGCGCGGTGCCCCGGTGGAGGCGCCGATCCGGGCGTGGAGGGCGCCGATGGCGCCCTGGGTGCGGTAGCCCTCCTGGAGCGTGGCCCGGGCGACGGCGGCCCTGGGGTGCACGAGCCCGGCGCCGCAACCGCCCGGGCAGGACCCGGGCAGGGGCCGGGCCGTGGCGGCCAGGACCTCCTTGACCTGGGCCGGGGAGAGGGACGGGTCCGTCTCGCGGACCAGCGCCACGACCCCCGCGACCGTGGGGCTGGCCATCGAGGTGCCGTACTTGTAGGAGTAGGTGCCGCCGCCGGGGCGGGCGCTCCCGGTGTCGGCGGTGGACAATATCTGCCGGAAGGGGTCCCCGCCCGGGGCGGCCAGCGTGACCCGGCCCCAGTTGGAGTACCCGGCGCGGGCGCCCTGGGCGGTGCTGGCGGCCACGGTGATCACCCCCCGGCAGTTGGCCGGGGACTCCATCCTGGCGTCGCGGTCGTGGTTGCCCGCCGCCACGACCACGCTCGCCCCGCGGGACAGGGCCCGGTCGATCCCGTCCTGCAGGGCGGCCGGGCACGTGCTGGAGAGGAAGCCCAGGCTGAGGTTCACCACGGTCGCCGGGTGGGGGTTCGCCGGGACGGCGTCGACGTCGTCGCCGGCGGCCCAGGCGATGGCCACGGCGATGTCGGACACGTACCCGTCCCCGCAGGCCCCGAGGGCGCGCACCGGCAGGAGCGTCGCGCCGTGGGCGACACCGGCCACACCGGTGCCGTTGTTGCCCCGCGCCGCCGCGATGCCCGCCGTGTGCGTGCCGTGCCAGGAGGAGGAGCGGGCGGCGGAGCCGGATCCGCACTCGCCGGGACCGGCGTGGTCCCCCTCGTCCTGCGGGTCCGGGTCCCAGCCGTCCCCGTCGCGGGAGTGGCCCGGCTGCACGCCCCCGGCGTGCAGGGAGACGAAGTCGTGGCCCGGTGCCACGTTGGCGTCCAGGTCGGGGTGGGACGTGATCCCGGTGTCCACGACCGCGATGGTCTGGCCCCTGCCGGTCGCCCGGTCCCAGGCGCTGGGCAGGTCGAGGCCCGCCGCGGCGGGCTGGAGATTCCACTGCGACGTCGCGTAGTACGGGTCGTCGGGCACCGCGGCGATGCTCGCGAGATGGTCCGGCTCGGCGTACTCGACGGCCGGGTCCTCCTCGAGGGCGCCGGTCAGGGTCTCGAGCTGTTCCGCGTCGAGGAGCCCGTCCGCCGCCACGACCCGGGCCGAGTCCACGGTCCGGCTGATCTCGTCCAGCAGGGGCGCCGCCGCCGGCTCGCCCGCCGCCGCGCCCCCGGGCGCGATCCGCTCCGCGGCCTTCGCGTACACGCGCTCGCGGGCCCGCGGGGCGGGTTCCGCGCCGTCCTTGAACTTCACGATCACCCGGTCGGTCGCGCCGGGGCTCCCGGCCCCCTCCGTCGCGGGCGCGGGCGCCGGTGCGGCGGGCACGGTGGCTTCGGCCGGGGGCCGGGCCGCCGCGGGGGCCGCGGCGCCGGCCAGGATCAGGACCAGGGCGGCCGCCAGGGCGCGGCCGTGGAAGGACGTCATGGACTCTCCAGCCGGTGGGGGGTACAGCGCGCAGCGGGGGGAGCTGCGGCGCGCCGACCACGGGAAGCGGGGAGTCGGCGCCGCTGCGCTCAGCGTACGGAGCGTTTGCTCGTGTTACCGAATGGGAAGATCCATGCTTTTCACTGGACTTTGAGGTCGTCCCGGAGGAACGGCCCGGGGACGACGACGGCGCCGCCCACCCCGAGCGGGTGGACGGCACCGGAGGGCGGGCCGGGGGTCAGCCGGCGGCGGGGATCGCCCACCACTGGGCCGGGAGGACCTGCTGCCAGCGGGCCCCGAGGCCGGCGTTCCAGACGATCCAGCCGTTGGCGAACTCCTGGAAGCACGGCGTGCCGCCCAGAGCGCACAGCTCCCGGGAGCGGGCCTCGCCGGTGGTCGCGCCGATCTTCCGGTGCAGCGCCCCGATGCCGCCCGCGGTGCTGAACGGCTCGCCGCCCTGCACCGCGACCAGCGCGGAGACCGGGTCGACGATGCCGGCGCCGCAGCCGGGCGCGCACCCGCCGGGGGCCTGCCGGGCCGTCGAGGTCAGGGCGTCCTGGAGACCCGCCACGCCCAGCCCCGGAGCGAGCTCCCGGAGCAGCGCCACGGTGCCGGCGACCGCCGGGGCCGCCATGGACGTGCCGTTGCGCTCCGTGTACGTGGGCGCACCGAGGCCCTGGGCCCCGGCGTTGCCGGTCGAGAGGATCTGCGCGTAGGGGTCCCCGCCCGGGGCCGCGACCGTGACCGAGCCGAAGTTGGAGTAGGGGGCCAGGGCGCCCGAGACGTCCGTCGCGGCGACCGAGATCACGCCGGCGCAGTTGGCCGGCGCGGACTGCGCGGCGTCCACGGCCTGGTTGCCCGCGGCCACGACCACGGGGATCCCGCGGTTCACGGCCTCGCTGATCGCGGACTGCAGCACCGCCGGGCACTCCCCCGGCACGCCGAGGCTGAGGTTGATGACCGTCGCGGGGTTCGGGTTGGCGGCGGCGCCCGCCACCGGGGCGCCGGCGGCCCACAGGACGCCGGCGGCGACGTCGGTGATGTACCCCTGGCTGCAGGCGCCCACGGCGCGCACGGGCAGGATCCTCGCGTCCGGGGCCACCCCCGCGACGCCCAGTCCGTTGTTCGCGTCGGCCGCGGCGATGCCGGCCGTGTGGGTGCCGTGCCAGGTGGAGCTCGGGGGCATGGGGCTGTTGGGGCACAGCACGGCGTCGGGGTAGTCGCCCATGTCCGTCGGGTCGGCGTCCCACCCGTCGCCGTCCCGGCCGTTCTGGACCGTGGAGACGAAGTCGTAGCCGGGCAGGACGTTGGCGTCCAGGTCGGGGTGGGCGGTGATGCCGGTGTCCACGATGGCAATGGTCTGCCCGGCGCCGGTGGCCCGGTCCCACGCGAGGGGCATGCCCAGTCCGGCCGGGTCGTCCCACAGGCTCCACTGCAGCGCGGCGTAGGACGGGTCGTTCGGCACGGCGGTGGTGGTCGCCAGGAGGTCCGGTTCCGCGTACTCCACGGCGGGGTTCTGCTCCAGGGCGGTGGTCAGCGCCTCGAGCTCGGCGCCGGCCAGCATCCCGTCGGTCCGCACCACCTGGGCGCCGTCCGCGGTGGCCGCGGTCTCCACGAGCCCGGCGCCCCCGGACCGGCCGGCGGCCTGCGCGTACACGACGTCGCGGGAGTCCTCGGGGGCGGCGCCGTCCCGGAACTTCACGACGACGCGGTCGGTCGCCACCGAGGTTGCCGAGTCGGCACCGGGGGCGATACCGGGAGCGGCAACGGTGGCCTCCGGGACCGGCTGGACGGTCTGCGCCGCAGGTGCGGCGGCCCCGGTCGCCGCCGCGGCAGAGCCCAGCGGGACGAGGGCGAGGGCGGCCGCGAGCGCGAGGGAAGCGGTGGTGCTGCGGGTGGTGGTCAAGGATTCCTCCGGCCGTCGGGACGGGAGGCGGCATGGTGCGCACAGCCCACCCCCCGATGGACTGGAGCGAGAACGATCCCCCTGCGGAAACGGAGCCCCCACTCCTGTGCTCCGCCCAGCGTAGGGAGGGTGTGCGTGTGTGACCGAATGCGAACCCCGCGGACCGGGGCCCGGAGGTCGCCCCGGTCCGGGCGGCGGGCGCTCAGCCCGCCCGGGCGATGCGCAGGGCTCCGGCGATCAGGGAGACCTGCAGGGGGAGCCGCACGAGCGTCACGGCCCGCCGCGCCGGGGAGCCGCGGCGGGCCCGCCAGGCCATGGTGACGTTGCCCGGCCACACGCCCACGAACAGGGCGGCCGCGGCCCAGCCGCCGGCGCGGCGGGTGCCGGGACGGAGCAGCAGCGCCCCGACGCCGATCTCCGCCGCCCCGGAGCCCAGCGTCCAGGCACGGGGCGAGCCTGGCAGGGACCGCGGGATCAGCTCGTCGAAGAGCGCGGGCCGGACGAGGTGGAGCACGCCCGTCCCGCACAGGGCCGCGCCCAGGCGCAGGGCGCCTGCCGCCGCGGCGCCGGACCGGACCGCGCGGCGGTCCGCGCCGGACAGGAGCTGCAGGGGACGGAGAGGCATGGGGCCAGGGTACCCAGCGGGAGGCGCCGCGACGTGACGGACGGCACACGATGTCCCCGGCATAGACCCGCACCCCTCTTTGTTGACATGTACATCAAAATGACCGTGCCTCCGAAAGGACACCCCGTGGCCCCCGAGACCCTGCAGGACCAGCTCACGCTCGACGCCCTCGCCGCCGACCTCCTCTTCCGCGAGGCCCGCACGGCCTCGGAGTTCCTCGACGAGCCCGTGGCCGACGAGCAGCTCCGGGCGGCCTTCGAGCTCGCCAGGATGGGCCCCACCGCCATGAACATCCAGCCGCTGCGCGTGACGTGGATCCGCTCCGCGGAGGCCCGGGAGCGTCTGCTCCCCCACATGGCCGAGGGCAACCGGGCGAAGACCGCCGCCGCGCCCGCCGTCGCGGTGCTCAGCTACGACGTGGACTGGCACGAGCACCTGCCCGTCGTCTTCCCGCCCGCCGCCGGCAACCAGGAGATGTTCGCGGGCAACGAGGAGCTGCGCGCGCAGATGGGCCGGGACAACGCCCACCTGCAGGCCGGGTACTTCGTGCTCGCCGTGCGCGCCGTCGGCCTCGCGGCGGGCCCCATGGGCGGTTTCGACGCCCCCGGGGTGGACGCCGAGTTCCACGCGGGGACGAGCCTGCGCGCGCTGATGGTCGTGAACATCGGCGCCCCCGCCGCCCCGCGCCACGACCGGCTGCCGCGCCTGGACTTCGACGCCGCGACCCGCACTGTCTGAGGCGGCCCCGGGCGGACCCGCCGGCCGCGGGTCCGCCCGGCCCCCGCGCGCCCTCCGTGGCACCTGTCGGCCCGAGGACGGATACTGGACGGGATGACGCCCGCACTCCTGTCCCTCGGCACGGCCCTCCCGCCGCACGTGCTCGAGCAGACCGACGCCCAGGACCTCTACCAGGCCCAGCCCGGCACCGACCGGCTCAACGCCCGGCTGCTGCGCACGGTGTTCGGCGCCTCCGGGGTCCAGCGCCGGCACACGGTGCTGTCCGAGCTGGTCGAGGACGGCGCCCGCGCCGGATCCCCGTACATCACCGAGGACGGCCGGTTCCTGACCCCCCTCACCGGCGTCCGGAACCGGACCTACGTGGAGCAGGCCCCCGCGCTCTTCGCCGAGGCCGCGCGGGACGCCCTCGCCCGCTGCCCCGGGCTCGACCCCGCGACCGTCACCGACGTGGTGACCGTCTCCTGCACCGGCTTCTTCGCCCCGGGCCCCGACTACCAGCTGGTCCGGGACCTCGGCCTCGACCCGGCCGTCCGCCGTGCGCACATCGGCTTCATGGGCTGCCACGGCGGGCTGATCGGGCTGCGCCAGGCCGCGGCCATCGCCACGGCGGACCCGGACGCCGTCGTCCTGCTCGTGGCCGTGGAGCTGTGCACGCTGCACCTGCGCCCGGCCCGGGACCCGGACGCCATCCGGGGGGCCGCGCTCTTCGCCGACGGCGCCGCGGCGGCCGTGGTCAGCGCGCGGACGGCCGAGGGCGTCACCCCGCTGCTCGAGCTCGACCGGTTCCGCACCCTCGTGATCCCGGACGGCGAGGACGCCATGGCCTGGACCATCGGCGACGCCGGGTTCGAGATGATCCTCGGCGCCGCGGTGCCCCAGGTCCTCGAGGACAACATCCACACCGCCCTCGCCGCGCTGCTGGACGGGCCGGAGGGGTCCGTCGACCGGGACCGCATCACCGACTGGGCCCTCCACCCCGGCGGCCGCGGCATCCTCGACAAGCTCGAGGACACCCTGGGGCTGCCGCCCGAGGCGCTGCGGGAGTCCCGCGACGTGCTCGCCACGCGCGGCAACATGAGCAGCGTGACCGTCCTGCACGTCCTGCGCCAGGTGATCGACGCGGCCCCAGCGGACGAGACCCGCACCGTCTGCGCCCTGGCGTTCGGGCCGGGCCTGACCGTAGAGTCGGCGCTGTTCACGATCCCCGCCCGGGCCGCGGCACCGGCCGCGGAGCTCGATCCCGCCGCGGCCGTCCCGATCCGCTAGGAGGTTCCCGTGGACCACGACGTCGTCGTCGTCGGCGCCGGGCTCGCCGGCCTGCAGTGCGCCCACCTGCTCGAACGGCACGGACTGGACGTGGTGGTGCTGGAGGCCTCCGACGGCGTCGGGGGCCGGATCCGCACCGACACGGTCGACGGCTTCCGCTGCGACCGCGGGTTCCAGGTGCTCAACCCCGCCTACACCGAGCTGCGGCGCAGCGTGGACGTCGCGGCGCTGGGAATCCAGAAGTTCGACGCCGCGGCCGGGGTCCGCCGCGGCGACGGCATCGACGTCCTCGCCGATCCGCGGCGCGTCCCGTCCTGGCTGCCGGGAACGCTGCGCAGCCCGCTCGTGGAGCTGCGCCGGCTGCCCGCCCTGGCGGCCTGGCTCGCCCCGGGGCTGGACCCCCGCGCGCGGCGCCAGGAGCAGCGGGACCGGGCCTGGCACGAGTCGTTCGACGCCGCCGGGGTGCGGGGACCGCTGCGGGACCTGGTGCTCGAGCCCTTCCTGGCCGGCGTGATCCTCGAGGACGAGGGCCGCACCTCGGCGGCCTTCGTGCGCGAGCTCGTCGGCTGGTTCCTGCTCGGCACGCCGGGCCTTCCGACCGGGGGCATGGGCACCCTCCCGGCCTGGATCCACGACGGGCTCCGGGCCCCGGCCGTCCTCGGCACCCGTGTGGACGTGGTCCAGCGCACCGGGAACGGGTGGACCGTGGGCGCCGGCGACGCCGCCTGGCGGGCGCCCACCGTGGTCGTGGCCACCGAGGGCCCCGCGGCAGCCCGACTCCTGGACCTTCCGGACACCCTCATGAAGGGCGAGGCGACCTGGTGGTTCGCGGCGGAGGCCGCGCCCTCGGAGCTCGGGTGCCTGGTCCTGCCGGGCGAGTCGACCGGCCCGCTCGTCGACACGGCCGTGGTCAGCAACGCCGCCCCCAGCTACGCCCCGGACGGCCGGGCGCTGATCCAGGCGACGGCCCTCCTGCCGCGGGGCGCCGACCTCCCCGCCGAGGCCGACGTCCGCCGGCAGCTGGGCACGATCTGGTCCGCCGACGCCGCCGCCTGGGACCTGCTGACCGTGCACGAGGTGCGCCGGGCGCTGCCGGAGCAGCCGCCCGGGCTCGTGGCCGACCGGCCCGCCGCCCTCGGCGACGGCCTGTACGTGTGCGGCGACCACCGCACCGGCGGCTCGACCCAGGGCGCCCTGCGCTCCGGGCGCCGCGCGGCCGAGGCCCTGCTGGCCTGAGCCCGCACCCCGCCGGAGCCGCAGGCGCCCCCGGGGGAGGACCCCGCGGGCGGGCTCGCCCCGTGGCCGGCGGACGGGCCCGCTGGTTGCCGGGGTGGCCCCGGCCGCGCCGGGTCAGTCGTCGTAGGTGTCGGCGAGCCGGCGGCGCTGGTGCTCCCGGCGGCTGTAGGTGGCCTCGCGGATGGCCTCGTCGCTGTCGAAGTTCGAGCCCAGGGCGCCGGCCAGGGCGGCCAGCAGCCGGCAGGCCTTGCGGGAGAAGTGGTCGGCGCCCAGGCCCGGCAGCGAGACCAGCGCCGCGGCGTCGGCCGCGCCGACCTCGCAGAGCAGCGGTTCCCCGTCGTCGACGCGCGGCAGGTCCTCGGCCACCCGGCGGGCCACCTTCTCCGGCAGCCCCGGATCAGCGAGAACCCCTACGGTCAGTGACTGCACATGGCCTCCCCGAGCGCACGGCACGTGGTGCCGCGGCCTCGGAGGCTGCCCCGCGGAGCAGCTCGACGTCGTCCCCCGAGCTTATCCATCGGCAGACCGACGACCGGACGAAACCGGTGGCGCGCCGGTGCGCGCGGGGCCCGCCGCCGTTGCGGAGCCCCGTCCCCTGCCGAGGAGCAGGGTCCGTGGCCGGTGGGCCGTCAGCGGGTTCGTCGAGCCGGTGCCGTGGTGGAGGGCGCGTCGGCGGGCCCGGCGGTGCCGTGGCCGCGGAGCACGGCCGGCAGGGCCGCGGCGGCCAGGAGCGCGAGCACGACCAGAGGCACCCAGGGGGCGCCGGGCCACCAGTGGTGCCGGTCGGTGAGATCGAGCAGCTGCCCGAGCACGGCGTTGCCGGCCAGCACGGTGATGCCGCCGCAGGTGGCGGCCAGCCCGTAGTAGGCGCCCCGCCCCGAGGTGGGTCCGTGCGCCGGGACGAACGACGGGATCAGGGACAGGATCGTGGGGGTGAGGAGCATGTGGCCCAGGATCAGGACGGCGACGGCGCCCAGCAGCGGCGCCATCGAGCCGGTGGCGGTCCCGGGGTGCATCGAGGTCAGGGCGACCAGGGTGAACGCGCCGGCTTCGAGCACGAAGCCGACTGCCAGGGCGGCGCCGGGGCCCATGCGCAGACCGGCGGCGGAGACCGGCAGCTGCAGCAGCAGGGTCAGGACCGAGGCGAGCAGGAACAGCGCGCCGAGCCAGGCACCGTCGAGGCCTCGCCGGCCCAGCTCGACGGGCACGGCGAAGTAGAGCTGGTGGTAGGCCAGCATGTTCATCCCGGCCAGTGCGCAGAACGTCACGAAGCGCCGGTCGCGCAGGCAGGCCCACCGGGGGCCGGCCGCGGAGGGCGCCGCGGCGGGCGTCCCGGCTGCTCGGTCCGGCTGATGGTGGGCCGGTTCGGCCGGGAGCAGGTACCAGAGCAGGACCGTCACCGCGGTGAACACCCCGATCCCCAGGAACAGGGCCGCGTCGAATCCCCAGCCCAGGAGGAACGACCCCAGCACCGGGCCCAGGACGGCGCCGATCTCTCCGGTGATCGCCAGCCACACGAACACCGACCGCCGGCGGCCGGTCCGGCGGTCCGGGCCCTGCGACCCCGCCGGCTGGTCGGCGTGGGAGAGCCGGGACTCCAGGGCGGGTGAGAACAGGGCGCCCCCGGCACCGGTGAGCACCGCGCCCAGGAGGAACAGGGCGAAGTCGGACGCCGCCGCCAGCGTGGCGTAGCCGACGATGCGCACCAGGCAGCCGGTGAGGACGGCCCGGCGGGCACCCCACCGGTCGGCCAGCATGCCGCCGAGCAGGAACATGCCCTGCTGGCTGAAGGTCCGGGCTCCCAGCACCAGTCCGATGGCCGCGGCACCCAGGCCGTACTCGGCGCCCATGGCTCCGGCCAGGAAGGGCACCACGGCGTAGAAGCCGAGGTTGAACACCAGCTGCGCGCCCAGGAGGGTGCGCGTCTCGGTCCGGTGATCATGGAAGGACATCGAGGTGCTCCTCGGACAGGCGGTGGGTGTCCAGGATCGCGCACACCTGGGGCAGTGCCGCCGCCACCAGCTGCCTGCTGTGCTCGTGGCGTGGTCGGGCGAAGAGCTCGGAGGTCTCCGCGAGCTCGACCAGGCGGCCCTGGAAGAGCACCGCGACCCGGTGGCTCATGTAGCGGACGACGCTCAGGTCGTGGGAGATCATCACGAGGGACAGGCGCCGGTCCCGGTGCAGGCGCAGCAGCAGGTCCAGGACGGTGCGCTGGGTCACCGCGTCCAGGGCCGAGGTGGCCTCGTCGCAGATGAGCACCGCCGGTTCCAGCAGCAGTGCTCTGGCGATGGTGAGCCGCTGCAGCTGGCCTCCGGAGCACTGGCCGGGACGCCTGTCCAGCAGCTCCGGCTCCAGCCCCACCTCCCGCACGACCTCGTGGATGCTCGCACGCCGTTGCTCCGGCGTGCCGTTCCGGTGCCGCAGGAGGGGGGCCTCGAGGCTGGTGCCCAACGGCATGCGGGGATCGAAGGAGTCGTGCGGGTCCTGGAAGACGAGCTGCACGTGCGAGGCCGCCGCGCCGGAGCCGGCACGGTCGGCGGCCGGGGTGCTGGTGATCCGCCCGCTGTCCGGTGCCTCGAGTCCGACGATCAACCGGGCGAGCGTGCTCTTGCCGGAGCCCGACTGCCCCAGCACCCCAAGGATCTCGCCCTCCCGCAGGTCGAGGGACACCCGGTCCACCGCGGGACGGGCATCCCGCCGCTTCGGCCCGAAGCGCTTGGTGAGGTCGTCCAGCACCACGACGGGGCGCGCCCCGCCGATGGCGGGCGGAGTCCCGGTGGGGGTGAGGGCAGATGCCTCCAGGAGGGCCTTCGTGCACGTGCTCCGCGGATCGTTGAGCACGGTGCCGGCCGGTCCGGACTCCTGCACGCGCCCGGCGTCGAGCACCACGACCCGGTCGGCGTAGGCGGACACGGTGGCCAGGTTGTGGGTGATGTAGAGGACCCCCAGCCCGCGGTCGCGCCGTTCGCGGTCGATCAGCTCCAGGATCTGCCGCTCGAGCACCGTGTCCAGGGCTGACGTCGGCTCGTCGGCCAGCAGCAGTCCGGGGCGGCCGGCCAGGGCCAGGGCCACCATGGCCCGTTGGGCCATGCCGCCCGAGAGCTGGTGGGGACGTGCCCGGGCGCACCACCGGGGGTCCTCGAACCCCACTTCGGCCAGCAGTTCCAGCGTTCGTGCACGAGCCTGCGTGCCGCGGAGGCCGGCATGGAGCGTCAGCGGTTCCCGCAGATGATCGCCGACGGTCCGGCGGGGGTTGAACATGCGCTGAGGCTGCTGGTAGAGCATGCCGATCCGGCCGCCGCGCACACGGTTCAGCTCCGCTTCGCCGGCCCGGGCGAGGTCGGTGTCACCCAGCCGGATCGTCCCGGCGTCGCGGTGCACCTGCGGGGGCAGCAGGCCCAGGACGGACATGGCCGTCAGGGTCTTGCCCGACCCGGAGGCGCCCACCAGCGCCACGAACTCCCCCGGAGCCACGGTGAGGTCGACGCCGGACAGGAGGGGACGGCCACCGGCGCCGTCCGCGCCCGGCCGGTGGCTGAGGTGCAGGCCCTCGACGACCAGGCGCTCAGACATCGCGTTCCGTCCGCGACGATGCCGGCAGCAGCATGCGGGTGCTGCTCATGTGCGCCAGCCGTTGGCCGATCAGTGTCACGCACAGCGCAACGGTGAAGACCACCAGGCCCGGGGCGAGGATCGTCACCGGCGCCCGGACGGCGTACGGCTGGGCCGCGGCCAGCATCGCCCCCCAGTCCGACTGCGGCGGCTGCACCCCCAGCCCCAGGTAGGACAGGGCGCCGACGGTGATCAGGAACTGGCCGAACCGCAGCGCGGCCTGCCCGAGCAGGGGCCCGGACAGGTGCGGCAGGATGTGCCGGAGGACGACGAAGGACGGCGAGCACCCCAGGACACGCGCGGCCTCGACGAAGCCGCGGGCCGAGACGTCGTAGGCCAGTGCCCGGGCCAGCCGCGCGAAGGGCGTCCAGCCGGTCACCGTCAGGGCCAGGAGCAGGGACAGGGGGCCGGGGCCCAGCACGGCGACCAGGAACAGGGCCACCACCATCTCCGGCAGCGCCAGCAGGACGTCGTTGGTCCGGGTGAGCAGCTCGTCCACCCACCCCCGCCGGCGGGCGCTCAGCACCCCGATCCCCGTGCCGATCACAGCGGTCAGCACGGTGGCCACGGCGGCGGTCACCAGGGAGAACCGGCCGCCGTCGAGCAGCCGGCTCAGGGTGTCCCGGCCCAGGTGGTCCGTTCCCAGCCAGTGCGCCGGGCCGGGCGGGGCGAGCCGTGCCGTGAGGTCCTGGGCTGCCGGCGGGTACGGTGCGATCCAGGGCGAGAACACCACGGACAGCACGATCAGGGTCAGGAGCGCCGCCGCCGCCCAGACCAGGACGGGCCGGTCACGCATGACGCCCCCTGATCCGGGGGTTGAGGATGCCGTGCACCAGATCCGCCGCGGTCGTCAGGACGACCGCCAGTCCCACGACCACCACCACGCCGCCCTGGGCGAGGGGGATGTCGCTGTTGCGGACGGCGTCGAACAGCAGCCTCCCCATGCCCGGGATCGCGAAGACGACCTCCACGATGACGGACCCGCCCAGCAGACCGGCGAACCACACGGCCACCAGCGTGGTCAGGGGCAGCAGACCGTTGGGGAGCACGTGGCGCCAGACCGCCTGCGGGTAGCTGAGTCCCCGGGCCCGGGCCGCGACGACGTGCTCGGCGCCCAGCGCCTCGAGCATCCCTTCGCGCACCGCCGAGGTGAAGTAGCTGATGGGGCGCAGGGCCAGGACCGCCACCGGCAGGACCGCGGACGCGGGACCCTCCCAGCCGGCGGAGGGCAGCAAGGACAACTGCAGCGCGAAGACCAGCACGAGCATCGGGGCCAGCCAGTACTCGGGCATCGCGATGAAGGCCTGGGTGACCGTGGTGATCAGCCGGTCGGCCGGGCGCCCCTCCTGCAGGGCGGCCACGGTCCCCAGCACCACGGACACCGCGGCCGCCACGCCGAGGGTCACGACCACCAGGCTCAGGGTGATCCACAGGGCGGGCAGCACCTGCTCGATCACCGGGGTCCGGCTGGCGTAGGACAGGCCCAGATCGCCGCCGGCGAGCCGGCCGAGCCAGCGCAGGTACTGCACCGCGAGGGGGTCCTGGAGTCCCAGCTCGAGCGCCAGCCCCTGGGCGGCGGCGTCGTCGACCACCTCCCCCGCCACCCGCGACCGGATGATCTTGCGCACCGGGTCCCCCGGGGTGATGTAGGGGATGAGGAAGACCACGAAGGACGCCAGCAGAACGGTGCCCCCCAGGGTCGCCGTCCTCCTGGCGAGGAACGCCGTCATCGAGGCCCCCGCGCTCGCGGGGCTCTGCAGCTGCCGGTCGTGCTCACGAGCCGGACTTCGTCGTCTCCGCGCGCAGCACGTACCGGGACAGCGGGTCCTGGACGTAGTTCTGCAGGTCGGTGCGGACCGCGTCGATGGCCTGCTCGTTGACCAGCCAGACGTTCACGGCCTGCTCCTCGAGGATCTGTCCTGCCTGGGCATAGAGCTCGTAGCGCTGCTCGGCGTCGGCGGTCCCGGCGGCCCGGGCGATGAGCGCGTCGTAGTCCTCGTCGCAGAAGTGGCTGAGGTTGTAGCTGCCCTCGCACGTGTAGTCGGCGGTGAGGAACCCGATCGGGTCGGCGATGTCGATCAGGCGGTTGCGCTGGCTGAGCACCATGTCGTAGTCCCCGGACAGCAGGTCCGGCTCCACCGCGGCGTACTCCTTGGTCGTGATGGTGACGGGGACGCCGACGCTCTCCAGGTTCTCCTGGATGACGGTCGCCACGTCGGCGAACTCGGCCCGCTCCACGATCGCGATGATCTCCAGCGGCCGCTCGGCGGTGTAGCCGGCGGCGGCCAGGAGCTCCTTCGCCGCCGCCACGTCCTGCTGCGGCGTCTCGGCCCCCTCGCCCGCCCAGGGCTCGGACGAGGCGAAGGGCCCGGTGCTCGGCAGGGCCGCGCCCTCGTAGACGCTGCCGGCCAGGGCGTCCAGATCCAGCGCGGAGCGGACGGCCTTGCGGAAGTCGACGTCGTCGAACGGCGCCCTGCCGTTGTTCATGTACAGCGTCGCGGTCCGCGGGGACTCGGCCTTGAGGACCTCGACGCCGGGATCGGCCTCCAGCGCGGACAGGTTGGCGACGGGGATGGACAGGGAGACGTCGGCCTCGCCGGTCTGCACCTGCGTCGCCCGCGTCGCCCCGTCCGTGATGAACCGCACCTCGGCCCCGGCGAGCTGCACCGGGCCGCCCCAGTAGTCCTCGTTCCGGTCCAGGGTCAGTGACTGCTTGGGCTGCTCCGAGACCGGGGTGAACGGCCCGGTGCAGTGTCCGAACGGGTCCACCGTCCCGCCCTCGAAGGCGGCGGGGGCCAGCACGCCGGTGTTGACACTGGCCAGCCGGTAGGGAACCAGGGGGCTCTCCTCCGGAGTGGTCACCCGCACCGTGCGCTCGTCGACGGCCTCGACGCCGCTGACGACGGCCGGGCTGAAGGCCCGGGCCGGGACCTCCGCGTCCAGGACGTCCTGGAGCGAGGTCACCACCGCGTCGGCGGTGAGCTGGGTGCCGTCCTGGAACTGCACGCCGTCCCGCAGGGTGAAGTCCCACTCCGTGGGCGAGACCTGGCTCCACTCCGTGGCCAGGGCCGGGACGATCTCCCCCTGGGCCTCGTCGTAGCGGGTCAGGGTCTCCAGGCAACCGGACAGCGACAGGATGTACGCGGCGTCGCTCTCGAGGGCCCAGTCGGCCACCGGTGCACGGAAGTTGTCCACCACGATCCGCTGACCGGGGTCCGCCGTCTGCTCGCTCCCTCCGTCCCCACCGCTGAAGCCGCACCCCGACAACGTGAGAACGGCGACGACACCCGTCGATGCCGATACCCGGAAAACTGCGCGCACAGAACCACCTCAGGTCGACGTCCCTGGACAGAGCGCCCGCCGAGGACATGTGAATGATCGGGGGATCCCCCGGAGGAGAGGTTAGGCTACCCTCAGTCTGCGGTCCACTCGGCGGACCGGGATCGTCACGAACGGGACCGGATTCGGCGTCCGCCACGGATGTGCCGGCGCTCCGTCGGGGCCGTCCTCCCGATGGCGACGCCCTCGTCGGGCCCGTTCCGTCAGGATCCCGTCCGGCGCCGTCTCGGGGCGAAGGCGGCCGGCTTGTCGGCGGCGTGGAAGTCGGTGATCAGGCGCGCGCACAGCTGCGGCTTCTCGACCAGCACGCCGTGGGAGGCGTGCGGGACCACGGCCAGCGCCCCGCGGGGCAGGGCGCGGTACGCGGCCACGGCGTGCTCGAGCCGCACCTCGTCGTCGTCGCCGACGAGCACCAGGACGGGGAGGTCGAGGCCCGCCAGGTCCGCGTCCGTGAAGACCGGCACCTCCTCGTGCATCTGCCGCAGCTTCGCCGCGACCTCGCCGTAGTGCTCGCGCCCGTCGGGGGAGACCTCCGCGTAGGCGTCGACCATGAAGGCCGGCACCTCCGCCTCGCCCGCCAGGACGCCGGGCTCCCACCCGTCGCGGTGGTGCACTCCCGCCGCCAGCACCAGGTCCCGGACCAGGTCGGGACGGCGCAGCGCCACGGTCAGGGCGACGACGGCGCCGTCGCTGTACCCCAGCAGGTGCATCGGGGCACCGGCGTCCTCCTCGAGGAAGGCGATCGTGTCCTCGGCCATCGCCGCGTAGGAGAGCGGGCCCTCCCGGTCGGGGGTGCGGCCGTGCGCGCGCTGATCGGGGGTGATCACCCGGTACCGGCCGGCCAGTTCCGCGACCAGCGGGCCCGGGGGGCGGCGCCGCGGCCCAGCAGGTCAGTCGCGCAGCATCTCCCCCACCCGCCGGACCCCCTCGGTGATGTCCTCCGGCGAGGCCGCGGAGTAGGCGAGGCGCAGGCTCGTGGAGGCGCGCCCGTCCGCGTAGCAGGCGCCGCCGGGCACCAGCACCACGCCGTGCCCGATGGCCCGGCCCAGGAGGTCCCCGTGGTCGAGGGCCGGGTCCAGGTCCAGCCACGTGAAGAAGCCGCCGGCGGGACGCGTCCAGCGCACCCCCTCGGGCATGAACCGCTCGAGGGCGGTCATCATGGCGGCGCAGCGCGCCCGGTACAGGTCCACCGCCCGGTCCAGGGCGGGCCGCCAGTGCTCACTGGCCACGTACTCGGCGGCGAGCTCCTGGCCGAGCACGGACGGGTGGATGGTCACGGCCTCGGCCGCGATCTGCAGCCGGGCCCGCACCGCCGGCGCCGCCGCGATCCAGCCGACCCGCAGCCCGGGCGAGAAGATCTTGGAGAAGCTGCCCAGGTGGATCACGGTGCCGGGGTCCAGCGAGTACAAGGACGGGAGCCGGTGGGCGCGGTCGAAGCCGAGCAGCGCGTACGGATCGTCCTCGAGGATGAGCACGCCGCGCTCGGCGCAGACCTCCACGAGCCGGCGGCGCCGCTCCTCGGTGAGGGTCACCCCGGTGGGGTTGTGGAAGTTCGGGATGGTGTAGACGAACTTCACGCTCCGGCCGGCGGCCCGCAGCCCGTCGATCCGCCCGGCGACCGCCTCGGGGTCCAGTCCGTCGTCGTCGACGTCCACGTGGGCGACCTCGACCTCGTAGCTGCCGAACACGCCGAGAGCCCCCACGTAGGTGGGGCCCTCGGCCACGACCACGTCCCCCGGGTCGCAGAACAGCTTGGTCACGAGGTCGAGACCCGCCTGGGACCCGGCGGTGATCTGGATCGTGTCGGGCGTGGTCTCCGCGCCCTGCAGGCGCATGAGCTCCACGACCAGCCCGGGCAGGCGCCCGATCCCGGCCCCGGAGCCGTACTGGAGCACCTCGGGGCCGCGCTCGGCGAGGATCCGCGCCGACATCGCGGCCACGACGTCGTGCGGGAGCACGCTCATGTCCGGGTTGCCGCCGGCCAGGGAGATGATCCCGGGGCGCATCGCGATCTCGAACACGGCCCGGACCGGGGAGGGCCGGAACTCCTCGGAGCGGTGGGCGAACAGCGAGGTGTGGTCGGGCCGGGGGGTCACGGCCGCGCCCCCGGTCACCGATCCTCCCCCGCCGGGCCCTGCGCCGGGACGGCGTCCCCGTAGATGTGGCCGGCCAGCCCGTAGGCGGGTCCGCCCGGCGCCGCGCCGGGTCCCAGTGCGAGGAGGCTGATGAGCTCGTAGGCCACGTGGGCGGCCGCTACTCCGGTGATCTCGGCGTGGTCGTAGGCCGGGGCCACCTCGACGACGTCGCAGCCGACCACGTTCTTCCCGCGCAGCCCGCGCAGGATCTCGAGCACCTCCCGGCTGGTCATGCCGCCGGCCTCGGGGGTCCCGGTGCCGGGGGCGTGGGCCGGGTCCAGCACGTCGATGTCCAGTGAGACGTAGAGCGGGCGGTCACCGACGCGCTCCCGCAGGTGCGCGACGACGGCGTCCACCCCCAGCCGCATGACGTCGGCGGAGGAGACGATGCCGAAGCCGAAGCGGGCGTCGTCGTCGAGGTCCTCGGTGCCGTAGAGCGGCCCGCGGGTGCCGACGTGGCACACGGCGTCCGTGTCGAGCAGGCCCTCCTCGAACGCCCGGCGGAAGGGGGTGCCGTGGGTGTACTCGGCGCCGAAGTAGGTGTCCCAGGTGTCCAGGTGGGCGTCGAAGTGCAGCAGCGCGACCTCGCCGTGGCGCGCGTGGGCGGCGCGCAGCAGCGGCAGGGCGATGGTGTGGTCGCCGCCGATCGCCACGAGCCGGGTGTTCTCGCCCATGAGCTCCTTGGCCTGGGCCTCGATGGAGGCGATCGCCTCGGGGATGTCGAAGGGGTTGGCCACGATGTCCCCGGCGTCGGCGACCTGCGCCCCGGCGAACGGCGAGACGTTCTGCGCGGGGTTGTAGGGGCGCAGCAGGCGCGAGGACTCCCGGACGTGGTTGGCCCCGAACCGGGCGCCGGGCCGGTAGGAGACGCCGGCGTCGAACGGCACGCCCACCACCGCGATGTCCGTGTGCTCGACCTCGTCCGTGCGCGGCAGGCGGGCGAACGTGCCCAGACCGGCCCAGCGCGGGGTCAGGGCGGCGTTGACGGGTCCGACGACGGGGGTGCCGTCCGGGGTGGTGCCGGTGATGCGCTCGGGGTTCATGGTGTGCGGTCCTCTCGGTGGATGCTGACAGGGGTGCTGGCGGGGGCGGCGGACGGGCCGGGCGGGGGGCTCACGAGCCGAGGATCCACAGCAGCACGGCGTCCTCGGTGCCGGGGTTCTCCCAGGTGTGCGGTTCGGAGCCGGGGAAGGTGACGGTGTCCCCGGCCGCCAGGTCGAAGGTGCGGTCCGGGACGTGGAGCCGGAACCGGCCGCTGATCAGGTGCAGCACCTCGGTCTCGCAGTCCATGCTGTACATCGCGTCCTCGCCCCGGCCCCCGGCGGCCACGCGGGCCCGGATGACCTGGACCTGGCGCTGGGCCGACGGCGTGACGAGCTGCTCCTCGATGCCCTCGCCGCCGAGGTCGATGTGCGGGGCGTCCTGGAGCCGGACCAGCTCCACGTCGGCGGGCCCGGCGAAGAGCGCGCCCACGTCGATCCGCAGCACCTGGCACATCCGCACCAGGGAGTCCACGGACGGGGAGGTGATGTCCCGCTCCACCCGGCTGACGAAGCCCTTGGTGAGGCCCGCGGCGGAGGCGAGCTGGTCGATGGTCATGTGGCTGCGCCGCCGGTGGTTGCGCAGCCGCGACCCGACGGCGGCGGTGTGCCCGGAGCTCTCGATGGGCAGTGCTTTCACGACGACGCCTCCTCCCGGACGGTTTTACCCGCCCGTCACGACCCGGACCCGTTCCCAAAACATGATCTGCATCATACTATGTGGGACAACTTTTGTTTCTTGTAGAGCAACCCCGTTCCGGGGAGGCTCCCGATCGACCCCGTGGGCGCCCGCGCCCCGAGGAAGCAGCGACACCCATGAACGTGCTGATCATCGTGCTGTACCTGGTCGCCATGGTGGCGGTCGGGCTCTGGGCCAGCCGCCGGGCCCACGACGCCGAGGACTACCGGGTGGCCGGCCGCCGCCTGGGCCCCGGCTTCTACACCGGGACGATGGCCGCGGTGGTCCTCGGCGGCGCGTCCACCGTGGGCGGGGTGGGTCTCGGCTACACCTACGGCATCTCCGGGATGTGGCTGGTGGTGGCGATCGCCACCGGCCTGGCCGCGCTGAGCCTGTTCTTCGCCGGCCGCATCCAGTCCCTCAAGGTGTTCACCGTCTCCCAGATGCTGCAGCTGCGCTACGGCGAGCGCGGCGGGGCCAAGGCGTCCTCGTTCGTGATGCTGGCCTACACCGTGATGCTCTCGGTGACCTCCACCTCCGCGTACGCCGCGATCTTCTCGGTCCTCTTCCCGCTCGACCGGTCGTGGGCGATCCTGCTCGGCGGCGTGGTGGTCGTGGCGTACTCCGTGCTCGGCGGGATGTGGTCGATCACGCTCACCGACATGATGCAGTTCGTGTTCATGACGGTCGGCATCTTCCTGGTCCTCCTGCCGTTCTCCCTCTCCGCGGCGGGCGACTGGACCGGGCTCGAGGACCGGCTGGACGCCACGTTCTTCACCTGGGACGGCATGGGCACGCAGGCGATCATCACCCAGTTCGTGGTCTACGGCTTCGGCATGCTGATCGGCCAGGACATCTGGCAGCGCGTTTTCACCGCCCGCTCCCCGCAGGTCGCCCGCTGGGGCGGGCTCGCCTCCGCGGCCTACGTGGCGCTCTACGGCGTGGCCGGGGCCGTCATCGGGATGACGGCCGCCGCCGTGGCCCCGGACCTCGCCTCCCCGGACGACGCGTTCGCCACGATGGCGCAGCAGTACGTCCCGGCCGGGCTCGGCGGGATCGTGCTCGCCGCCGGGGTCGCCGCCATGATGTCCACGGCCTCGGGCGCGCTCATCGCCGCGGCCACGGTGGCCCGCGTCGACGTCGTGCCGACCCTGAGGTCCCTGCTCACCCGGCACGCGGCCCCCGCCCCGGAGGACACCGCCGAGGCGCTGCGCGGGGACCGGATCTACGTGCTCGTCTTCGGCGTGGTGATCACGGTGATCTCGATCTTCGTCTCGGACACCGTCACCGCCCTGACCATCGCCTACGACATCCTGGTGGGCGGCCTGCTCGTCGCGATCCTCGGCGGGCTCCTGTGGCGGCGGGGCACGAGCCTCGGCGCGGCCCTGTCCATGCTCGTCGGGTCCGTGGTGACCGTGGCATCCATGGCGGTCTTCGGCGTGCTGGCCAACGCCCCCATCTACCTGGGACTGGCGAGCTCCGCGCTGGTCTACGTGGTGGTCTCGCTGCTGTCCCGCCCCACGCACGCCGGGGTGTTGCGGCAGTGGAACGAGCGCCTCGCGGGCACCGGCGCCGACCGCGCGGAGGCCCGCCCGTGAGCGCCTGGTCCCGGCTCTCGGACCACCTGGACGAGAACTCCGAGGGCTACGGCCCGCTGCGCGGCACGCTGGGCGCGGGCCGGATCGGGATGATCTGGCTCGCGGCGAACCTGGTGGTGACCACCCTGCTGACGGGGACACTGTTCGTGCCCGGGGTGTCCTGGCCCACGGCCCTGGCCATGATCGTCCTGGGCACGCTGATCGGCGGGGCGGTGCTGGTGCTCGTGGGGAACATGGGCACCCGCACCGGTCTCGCCACCATGTCCCTGACCAAGGGCTCCTTCGGCCTGCGCGGGTCCTTCCTGCCGGTGGCCGCGAACGTGGTCATCCTCATGGGCTGGAGCTGGGTGCAGGCGATGCTCGCCGGCGTCACCGTGAACTTCCTCGTGGCGCAGGCGACCGGCTACTCGAACCCGGTGCTGTTCTCGGTGCTCTGCCAGGCGCTGGTCGTGGCGCTGGCCGTCCTCGGCCACGAGGGCATCGCCCGGGTGGAGCCGTGGCTGGCGGTGGTGATCCTGGGCATCATGGCCTGGGTCTTCACGGTGGCGTTCACGTCCTACCCGGTGGCCGACTTCGCCGCCCTGCCCGTGGACCCCGGGGCGGGCTGGTCCTCCATCGCGGTCCTCGACGTCGTCATCGCCACGGCCATCTCCTGGACCGTGCTCTCCGCGGAGTTCAACCGGCTCGCGCGCCGGCAGTCCGCGGGCATGATCGGCTCCGGCACGGGGTACGTCCTGTCCACGGTCGCGGCCATGAGCCTGGGGGCCACCGCCGTCGCCTACGTGGTGCTCGACGGCGGGGAGGCGGTCGGGTTCGACCCGACGGTGCTCGTCGCCGCCTTCGGCGCGCCCCTGGCGGTGGTGGTCTTCCTGTCGGTGATGGCCACCAACACCATGGTCGTCTACGGCATGGTCTCCTCGGTGGTGAACCTCACGCCCTCGCGGAAGCTGCGGTTCCTGCCCGCGGCGCTCGTGCTGGGGGCCGTGTCGGTCCTCGGGTCCACCCGGCTGGGCCTGCTGGACCAGTTCACCGAGTTCCTGGTGCTGATCGGCTCGCTGTTCATCCCCGTCTTCGCGATCATGCTGGTGGACTACTACGTGGTCCAGCGCGGCGCCTACGCGGCGGACATCCTGCGCGGGCGCGGCGGCCGGTACTGGTACCGGGGCGGGGTCAACCCCGCCGCCGTGGCGGTGTGGGTCGTCGGCGCGGTCTGCTCGCTGGTGCTCACCTACGTGCTGCCGAGCCCCGTGGGCGCGACCATTCCCACGTTCGTCCTCTCCGCGGCGCTCTACCTGCTCTGGGCCCTGGCCGCGAAGCGGATCGTGCCGGGCCGGCCGGTCCAGCGCCACCTCGCCGAGGCGGGGAGGACCGGGGCGGACGGGACCGGGGCGGGGGACGGGGCCGCCGCGCCCGAGCGGACCGGCGGCCCCTGCACGGTCGGCACTGTCGGCGCGGCCGGCGGGCCGGAGGAGGCCGCCGATGCGCCTCGTTGACCTGAGCCACCCCGTGGAGGCCGGCATGCAGGTCTTCCCGGGGGACCCGGCCGTGGACTCCCGGCTCGCGGCGTCCGTCCCGCGGGACGGCTTCCAGGTGGCCGAGCTGCACCTGGGCACGCACAGCGGCACGCACGTGGACGCCCCGCTCCACACCGTGGACGGCGGCTCGCCCGTGGACGAGCTCGACCTGGCCCGCCTGGTGGGACCGGCGCGCATCGTGCACGTGCCGGACCTCCGGGAGCACGAGGTGATCCGCTGGGCGCACGTCCGCGCGCAGCTGGAGGACGTGCGGGCCGGCACGATCGTGCTGTTCCGCACCGACTGGTCCCGGCACTTCGGCACCCCGCACTACCTGGCGCACCCGGTGCTGGACGTGGAGATCGCCGAGCGCCTGCTGTCCGAGGGCGTGCACGTGCTCGGCACGGACACCCTCAACCCGGACCGCACCCCGGACGCCGGCGCGAGCGGCCCGCCCGAGCTGCCGGTGCACGCGGCGGTCCTCGGGGCGGGCGGGGCGATCGTCGAGAACCTGACGAACCTGCACGCCGTCGACTGGCGGGACCCGCTGGTGAGCGTCCTACCGCTGCGGCTGCGCGGACTGGACGGCTCCCCGGTGCGGGCGGTGGCGATGCAGCCGTGAGCCCCGCGCCGCCCCTGCCCGGTCCCCGCCCCGTGACCACGGCGCCACCGACGACGACGACGACGACGACACCCGATCACTCCCGAGGAGACCCCGCCATGACCGCTGACGCACCATCCACCGCCCCGTCCTCCTACCGATCCGTCAACCCGGCGACCGGCCAGGTCCTGGCCGAGCACCCGACCGCCACCGACGCCCAGGTCCAGGAGGCCCTGGCCGGCGCCGACGCCGCGTTCCGCGCCTGGCGAACCCTGCCGATCCAGGAGCGGGCGGCCGTCGTCGCCCGCGTCGGGGAGCTGTTCACCGAGCGGGCCGAGGAGCTGGCCACGATCATCACGGAAGAGATGGGCAAGCCGCTGGCCGAGGCCCGGGACGAGGTCGAGTTCTGCACGGAGATCTTCGCCTACTTCGCCGAGCAGGGCCCGGCCCTGGCCGCCGACCAGCCCATCACGGCCTCCGGCGGCGGCCGGGCGGTGGTCCAGAAGCGCCCCGTGGGGGTGCTGCTCGGGATCATGCCGTGGAACTATCCCTACTACCAGGTGGCCCGCTTCGCCGCCCCCAACCTGGTGCTGGGCAACACGATCCTGCTCAAGCACGCCGAGTCCTGCCCCCGGGCGGCCCTGGCCCTCCAGCAGCTCATGGACGACGCCGGGGTGCCGGCCGGCGCCTACGCCAACGTCTTCGCGAGCCACGACCAGGTCGCGGACATCATCGCCGACCCGCGGGTCCAGGGGGTGTCCCTGACCGGCTCCGAGCGGGCCGGGGCGAAGGTCGCCGAGATCGCCGGGCGGAACCTGAAGAAGGTCGTCCTCGAGCTCGGCGGCTCCGACCCCTACGTGGTGCTGGACACCGACGACGTGCAGGAGTCCGCCCGCGCGGCCTTCGCCACCCGCATGGGCAACACGGGCCAGGCGTGCAACTCCAACAAGCGGATGATCGTCATGGCGGACCTCTACGACGAGTTCGTGGCCGAGCTGACCCGCCAGGCCGAGGCGCTGACCCCGGGCGACCCGGCCGAGGCCGCCCCCGGGACCTTCGCCCCCCTGTCCTCCCGGGCCGCGGCCGAGGGGCTGGCCCGCCAGATCCGGGCCGCCGTGGACGCCGGCGCCACCCTGCACGCCGGCGGGCGGCTGCTCGAGGGCCCGGGCGCGTACCTGGAGCCGACCGTGCTCACCGGGATCACCCCGGGAATGGCCGCCCACCACGAGGAGCTCTTCGGCCCCGTGGCCGTGGTCTACAAGGTGGGCAGCGACGAAGAGGCCCTGGCACTGGCCAACGACACCCCGTACGGGCTGGGCGGGGCCGTCTTCAGCACCGACCCCGACCGGGCGCGCCGGCTCGCCGAGGGCCTGGACGCGGGCATGGCCGCCGTCAACGCCGCCGAGGCCGAGGGCGCCGAGATGCCCTTCGGCGGGGTCAAGCGCTCCGGCTACGGCCGGGAGCTGGGACCGCTGGGCATGGACGAGTTCGTCAACAAGCGCCTGCTCTACGTCGAGGACCGACCCGCCGCCGAGGACTGAT
This sequence comes from Kocuria sp. CPCC 205263, assembly GCF_040981075.1. Lineage (NCBI taxonomy): Bacteria > Bacillati > Actinomycetota > Actinomycetes > Micrococcales > Micrococcaceae > Kocuria > Kocuria sp. CPCC 205263. The sequence continues at coordinate 70,274 of NZ_JAVKPV010000011.1, forward strand.
CCGCCGGCGCCCCCACCGCACGAGACCCCTACCGCACCACCCGCCCCACCCCTTGGAGGACCGCTCATGACCGCCCGCAGGACCACCGCCCGTGCCGTGCTGGAGACGCTCCGGGGCTACGGCGTCGACACCGTCTTCGGCATCCCCGGGACCCACTCGCTCGAGTTCTACCGCCCGCTGCGCGAGCTGGGCATCCGGGCGGTCACCACCCGCCACGAGCAGGGCGCCGCGTACGGCGCCGACGGGTGGAGCCAGGTCTCCGGGCTGCCGGGCGTCGTCATCACCACGTCCGGGCCGGGCCTGCTCAACTCGCTGTCCGGGGCGGCCACGGCCTACGCCGAGTCCCGCCCGATGATCATCCTGTCCCCCGGCCGTCCGGTGGGCCACGACTTCCGGGACATCGGCTCGCTGCACGAGACGAAGAACCCGTCCGCGGCCGTGGACGCGATCGTCGGCCGCAGCCGCCGGGTCACCAGCGGGGCTGAGGCCGTGACCATGGTCCACGACGCCTTCCGGGACTTCGCCCACTCCCGCCCCCGGCCGGTGCACATCGAGATCCCGCTGGACGTCCTGGAGGCGGAGCTCGACTACACCGACCGGCAGGTGGCCCCGCGCCGGCTCGGAGCCCCGCAGCCGGCCCCGGTCGACGACGTGCGCCGCGCCGCCGAGGTGCTGCGGGACGCCGAGCACCCTGTCATCCTCGCGGGCGGCGGCTCGCTGGCCGCCGGCGCGCGGCTGCTCGAGCTCGCCGAGCTGCTCGAGGCGCCGGTCATCACCACGACCAACGGCAAGGGCGCGATCCCCGAGCGGCACCGCCTCTCGCTGGGCGCCGACCTGCGCCTGTCCACCGCGCACGAGTTCCTGCGCTCCGCCGACGCCCTGCTGGTGATCGGCTCGAAGGTCGGTGAGGCCGAGCTGTGGGGCGGGGAGATCACGCCGCGGGGCCCGGTCGTGCGCGTGGACATCATGCGGGACCAGATGCTGTGCAACCTGGACCCGGACATCGAGCTGCCCGGCCACTCCGCGGCCGTGGTCCCGCAGCTCCTCGAGGCGATCGGCCCGCTCGCCCCGCGCCCCCCGCGCGATCTCACCGAGGTGTTCGCCCGGCTCGACGACGAGGGCCGCCGCACCGCGCCCGAGCTCGCGGCGCTCAACGAGACGATCATGGCGGTGGTGCCCGAGGACACGATCATCGGCGGCGACTCCTCCCAGGTCACCTATCTGGGCTCCACCACGTTCTTCCGCGCCCAGCTCCCCCACTCCCTGCTCTACATGGGGACCTACGCGACCCTGGGCTACGGCCTGCCCGCCTCGATCGGGGCGAAGCTCGCCGCCCCGCACCGGCCCGTGCTGTGCCTCGTGGGCGACGGCGCCCTGATGTTCTCGATCCAGGAGCTGATGACCGCCGTGGAGCTCGGCGTGGACCTGCCCATCGTGTGCGTGGACAACGGCGGCTACGGTGAGATCCGGCAGAACATGACCGACCGGGACATCGACCCGCTCGCCGTGGACCTGCGGCAACCGGACTGGCCGGCGCTCGCGGAGGCCTTCGGCGCGGTCGGGCTCGAGGCCACCCCGGAGAACCTCGCCGAGAAGGTCGTCGAGGCGCTCGCGGTGGAGGGACCGAGCCTCGTGCACCTCCGCATCTGAGTCGTCCGGCCGGCGCGTCACGCGAGGGTCACGACTTGCGCAGAGTGCTCGGGAAGGGCCTGGGGAAGATCCGCAGAGTCCGGCGTCATGCCTTGTGAGCCTTCGAGAAGCCTGCCTACGGTGCAGGGGCACGCAGCCGGATCCCGGTGCCTCACCGCAGATGCGCCGACCCGGTGACCATGGCCAACACCAGGAGGCACATCATGAGAACGCGTGAACCCCACACCACCCGCAAGGCTGTCGTGAGCCTGCTCGCCGCCGCCGCGCTGGGACTCGCCGGTTGCGGCAACGACGAGCTTGAGACGGGCACCGACGTCGAGGACATCCAGGAGAGCGAGGTCATGGAGTCCTCTCCGGCGCCGCAGGAGGGCGAGGAGACGCCCGCGGACGTCGTCGCTCCCTACAGCGGCGCCTACAACCGGGACTTCTCCGACGACCGGGCGCTCTACGAGGGCCAGGAGGTGACCCTCACCGGCGAGGTCGACGACGTCGTCTCGCCGAACGCCCTGCAGCTCTCGGACCCGGACGACGTGGAGCTGGGCTCGCTGCTCGTGCTCCACGACGCCGATCTGCCGGAGCTGCAGGACGGCGCCCTGGTCGAGCTCACCGGCACGCTCCAGGCGTCGCTGGACGTGGCCGCCGCAGAGGAGGATCTCGGTGCCGACCTCGGCGACGAGCTCGCCGACATGGAGGGCGAGTCCTACGTCCGGGCCACGGACGTCACCGTGACCCAGCAGGAGGAGTGATCCAGCACCAGGACTGAAGCACCCCGCCGCACCGCGGCACCGAGGGGTCGTGCCTGCCGGGGCGTGCTGAGCGCTCCGGCAGGCACGACCCCTCTCGGTTCCGGCGGGAACGGCCGGCTCAGCGCGGGACCTGGTCCTCCGGCAGCTCCGCCACGGGGGCGAGGACCACGTCCTCGACCTTCCGGTCCAGGTCCGTGCAGCGCCGCCGGGCGGACGCGAGCTGCTCGAGCGTCGGGACGACCCCGGTGACCGGGACCACGAAGCCCTCCACGTGGAAGGCGTGGCCCTCGTCGCGGACCCGCACGCCCACGTCCTGCGCCCACGGCTGCTGGCGCAGCACCGTCTCCACCTCCTGAGGGGGTGCGGCGCGGCGTCGTCGTCCGTGGTGGCCAGGCCGGTCATCCAGTCCGCCTTGTTCATGTCGGCGTCGGCGAAGAGCACCTTGTCGTGCAGCTCCTCCGCGAGCTTCGTCCTCATCCGGCCGAGGACGACCGGCGGGATGCTCGTGGCCACCATCCATGGGCCACCCCGCCCACACGGGGGTGCCGAGGATGTCGAGCACCCCGATCGGCGGCCGGTCGCGGGTCAGGGCTGCGTGCTTGTCCCAGGGGGACGTGTCGGTGAGGCCCGCGACGACGACGTCGAGGTCACCGCTCTCGAGCGAGCGGATAAGGTCGCTCTCGGCGCCGGGGTACCGCACGGCCTCCGCGTCGATCCGCTCGGCGGACTCCTCGACCAGCTCGACCTCGACCCCGGAGGGCCGGCCGCTGTCGGCGACCTCCGTCCAGGGCGGGCGCTCCGAGATCCCGACCTGCAGCTCACCGCCGCGCACCCGGTCGAGAGTGCCCTCCGGGTCCTTCGGGAACCCGGAGCCGCACCCCGTGACCAGGACCGCGAGCAGCGCCGCCACCGCGAGCGGGGCCACCGAGCGGGACATCGCCTCACGACCTTTCCGAGCACCGGAGCGGTCCCGCCGGACCGCGCTCTCCACCGGTCCCGAACGTGCGGAGCCCGTCGGACGGGGACGGCGCGGGCCGGTCGACACACGGTCGACACACGGTCGACATCGGACACGGCGTCCGAAACTGCTGGGAAACCTCTGAGCCGCACCCCGGAAATCCCGGCTGGCTAGCGTCGCTCCCATCCCGGCGGATCGGGTCCTGCCCGCAGGACCACCGCCCGACACCCAGCGACTCCTCCCCCGGAAAGCAGGACGGCATGACGGTCCCCGCACGGCGCGCTCTGATCCCGGCCCTCGTGGCCGCCACGCTCCTCACGGGGTGCGGCGCGAAGTACGACCCGCAGCCGAGCGCGCAGGCGGCCCAGGCGCCGTCGAGCTCGTGCGTGGACACCTCCGGGGACAGCGTGAAGGTGGGGCTGCTCAACTCCCTCTCGGGCACGATGGCCGTGAGCGAGACGACCGTCAACCGGTCCCTGAACCTGGCGATCGAGGAGATCAACGCCGACGGCGGGGTGCTCGGCAAGGAGCTGGACCCCGTCACCGAGGACGGCGCGAGCGAGCCGACGGTGTTCGCGGAGAAGGCGGCCAAGCTGATTCGGCAGGACTGCGTGGCCGCGGTGTTCGGCGGCTGGACCTCCGCGAGCCGCAAGGCCATGCTCCCGGTCTTCGAGGCCCAGGACTCCCTACTGTTCTACCCGGTTCAGTACGAGGGGCTCGAGGCCTCCCCCAACATCTTCTACACCGGGGCCACCACCAACCAGCAGATCGTCCCGGCCCTCGACCACCTGCGGGAGCAGGGGCACCGGCGGATCTTCCTGGTGGGCAGCGACTACGTCTTCCCCCGCACGGCGAACCGGATCATCAACGCCTACGCCGCGGCCCACGGCATGGAGGTGGTGGGCGAGGAGTACGTGCCGATGGGCTCGACCGAGTTCTCGACCATCGTCAACAAGCTCCTGGCCTCGGACGCCGACGCCGTGTTCAACACCCTCAACGGCGACTCCAACGTGGCGTTCTTCCGCCAGTACACCTCCGTCGGCCTCGAGGCCGGCGAGGTGCCCGTGGTCTCCGTGTCGGTCGCGGAGGAGGAGGTCCCCGGCATCGGCGTGGAGAACGTCGCCGGCCAGCTGACCTCCTGGAACTACTACCAGACCGTCGACACCCCCGAGAACGAGCGGTTCGTGCGGGCGTTCCAGGACCGGTACGGCGCCGGGCGGGTGACGAGCGACCCCATGGAGGCCGCCTACACGTCCGTGCACCTGTGGCGGGCGATGGTCGAGAAGGCCGGGTCCTTCGACGTCGACGCCGTGCGCGAGGCCGCCGACGGGACCGTGGTCGAGGCCCCCGAGGGCACCGTCGAGGTGGACGGGGAGACCCAGCACGTCACCAAGACCCCGCGCATCGGCCGGATCCGCGAGGACGGGCTGATCGAGACGGTCGAGGAGGCCGCCGAGCCCGTGGTCCCCGATCCGTTCCTGACCGGCTACGACTGGGCCGACGGTATCTCCGGCTGAACCGCCCCGCCACCCCCGGCACCGCCCCCGAAGCCCCGCAGACCGAGAGAAGAGCCGTCCATGGAAGTCATCGTCAGCCAGCTGTCCGCCGGGCTCAGCCTCGGCTCCATCCTCCTCCTCGCGGCCGTGGGGCTGTCCCTGACCTTCGGGCAGATGGGCGTCATCAACATGGCCCACGGCGAGTTCATCATGGCCGGCGCGTACACCGCGTTCACGGTCCAGCAGGTGCTCGGCCACGCCGGGGTCTCCCTGCTGCTGTCGATCCCGATCGCGTTCCTCGTGGGCGGGACCCTCGGCCTGCTGATCGAGGGGTTGCTGCTGCGGCGGATGTACCACCGGCCGCTAGACACGCTGCTCGTCACCTTCGGGGTGTCCCTGGTCCTCCAGCAGGTGGCCCGGGACGTCTTCGGCGCGCCCAGCGTGGACGTGCGGCTGCCCGAGCTGCTGCAGGGCCCCGTGGAGGTCCTGGGCGTCCCGGTCCCGGCGTCCCGCGTGTTCCTGCTGGCCCTGGCCGTCGTCGTGGTCGCCGCCCTCGCGCTCGTGCTCCACCGCACCTCCCTGGGCCGCCGGATCCGCGCCGTGGTGCTCAGCCGCGACCTCGCCGAGGTCAGCGGGATCTCCTCCCGGCGCACCGACCAGCTGACGTTCTTCATCGGCTCCGGGCTCGCCGGCGTGGCCGGGGTGGCGCTGACCCTCGTGGGCTCCACGAGCCCCACCCTTGGCACCACCTACATCGTGGACGCCTTCCTCGTGGTCGTCGCCGGCGGCATCGGCCAGATCCGCGGGGCGGTGCTCGCCGCGGCGGGCCTGGGCGTGCTCCAGGCCTTCGTCGAGTACTCCACGACCGCCTCGATCGCCAAGGTCCTGGTGCTGGTGGCCGTGGTCGCCTTCCTGCAGCTGCGCCCCCAGGGGATCTTCAGCGTCCGAACGAGAGGTCTGGCATGAGCACCACCAGCGCACCCCGTCCCGCCGCCGCGTGGCGCGACCGGCTCACCGGCCCCCGGGGGGCCGCCGCCGGGCTGGCCCTCGGCGCGCTCCTGCTGCTCGTCCTGGCCCCCCTGACCCTCGGCGGGTTCGGCCTGGGCCTGCTCGGCAAGTACCTGTGCATCGCCATGGTGGCCGTGGGCATCGGCCTGGCCTGGGGCCGCGGCGGGATGCTCACCATGGGCCAGGGCCTGTTCTTCGGCCTCGGCGCCTACATCATGGCCATGCACCTGCAGCTCGCGGACACCCGGCTGCTCGGCGAGCAGGTCCCCGAGTTCATGCGGCAGAACGGCGTCACCGAGCTGCCCGCCGTGTGGGCCGTGTTCGCCCACCCGGTGGCCGCCGTGCTCGGCGTGGTCCTGGTGCCGGCGGCGGTGGCCGCGGCCCTGGGCCTGGCGATCTTCACCCGGCGGGTCAAGGGCGCCTACTTCGCGATCCTGTCCCAGGCCCTCGCCGCGGCCTTCGCGGTCTGGCTGATCGGGCAGCCCGTCCTCACCAACGGCTCCAACGGGCTGAGCAGCTTCCGCTCCCTGTTCGGCTACGACCTCGCCGACCCGCGCAATCAGCTGCTCCTCTACCTCGTCACCGCGGCGCTGCTCCTGGCCATGGTGGCCCTCACCTGGCAGCTCCACCGCAGCCGGTGGGGCGAGCTGCTCGTGGCGGTGCGGGACCAGGAGGAGCGCGTGCGCTTCCTCGGCCGAGACCCTGCCCTCGTGAAGACCGCCGCCTACGTCCTGGCCGCGGTGATGGCCGGGATCGGCGGGGCGCTGTTCGTCCCCGTGGTGGGGATCGTCTCCCCCGCCGACGTCGGGGTGATCCCGTCCATCGCGTTCCTCATCGGAGTGGCCGTCGGCGGCCGCGCGACCCTGCTCGGGCCCGTGCTCGGCTCGATCGCCGTGTCCTTCGCCGAGACGTCCCTGGCCTCCGCGTTCCCGTCCTTCTGGGTGTACCTCCAGGGCCTGCTCTTCGTGCTGGTGGTCGGGTTCCTGCCCGGCGGCATCGCCTCGCTGCCCGGTGTGCTCCGGCGTCGTCGCCGCGCCCCCGCGACCGCCCCCGGCGACGGCGCCGGCCGCGGCCCCGGAGGGGCCACCACCCCCGACGACCCCGTCCCCACCCCGGCAGCGGCCCTGGCCGCGGAGGAGGCCCGATGAACGCCGCCGCACGCCCCGAGATGCTGTCCGCGCGCCGCCCCGAGTGGAGGAGCTCCCTGCTGGGCCGCACCCCGCCGCAGCCCGGCGGGCTGCGCACGGGCCGCCCCTCCTATCTCGAGATCACGGACCTCACCGTGTCCTTCGGGAGCTTCACGGCCGTGGACGGCGTGGACCTCGTGGTCAACCAGGGCGACCTGCGCTTCCTCATCGGCCCCAACGGCGCCGGGAAGACCACCCTCATCGACGCCGTGACCGGGCTCGTCCCGGCGCGCGGGTCGATCGACCACGACGGCCACCAGCTGGTGGGCCGCAGGACGCACCGGATCACCCGGCTGGGCGTGGGCCGCACCTTCCAGACCGCGAGCGTCTTCGAGCAGCTCACGGTCCTGCAGAACCTCGACATCGCCGCGGCGGCCGGCCGCCCGCCCCACTCCCTGCTCGCCGCCCGGCGGTCCGTGTCCCGGGAGGTGGAGGAGGCCCTCGAGATCATCAACCTCTCCGCCCTGCGGGACGTCCCGGCCGGGGTGCTGGCCCACGGGCAGAAGCAGTGGCTCGAGATCGGGATGCTGCTCGTGCAGAAGGCGCAGGTGCTGCTGCTCGACGAGCCCGTGGCCGGGATGAGCCACGAGGAGCGGGAGCAGACCGGTGAGCTGCTGCGCCGGATCGGCGGCGACCGGATCACGATCGTGGTGGAGCACGACATGGAGTTCCTGCGCCGCTACGCCACCTCCGTCACCGTGATGGCCGACGGCCGGGTGATCAGCGAGGGCTCCGTGGCCCACGTGCAGGCCGACCCGCGGGTCCAGGAGATCTACCTGGGCACCGCCGCCACCGCCGCCGCCACCGCGGCCGACCCCCGGGAAGGGGACTCCTGATGCTCGAGCTCCAGGACGTGCACACCGGCTACGGCCGCACCGAGGTGGTCCACGGCGTGGACCTCGCCGTCGGCGGGGACGCCGTGGTCGCCCTCCTCGGCCACAACGGGGCGGGCAAGACCACGCTGCTGCGGGCGGTCGTGGGCCTCAACAGGGTGACCTCCGGCCGGATCCTGCTCGACGGCGAGGACATCACCGGGCTCAGCGGGCACGCCCGGGTCCGCCGCGGCATGGCCTACGTCCCGCAGGGCCAGCGCTCCTTCGGCGGGCTCAGCGTCCGGGAGAACCTCCAGGTGGTGGCCGACGGCCGGCGGAACGGGCGGGCCGCCGTCGACCGGTCCCTGGCGATGTTCCCGGCGCTCGAGGGACTGCTCGAGCGCCGGGCCGGACTGCTCTCGGGCGGGCAGCGCCAGCAGCTGGCGATCGCCCGCGCCCTTATCACCGAGCCGTCCCTGCTGATCCTCGACGAGCCCACCGAGGGCATCCAGCCGTCCGTGGTCCAGGAGATCGAGCAGAAGATCCTGCAGCTGGCCGCCGGCACCGGGATCCGGGTGCTGCTGGTGGAGCAGCGGATCGGCTTCGCGCTGGGCTCGGCCACGGACTGGTACGTCCTGGACTCCGGGCGGGTCAGCGCCTCCGGCCGCGCCGGGGAGCGGGCCGAGGAGCACGCCCGGGCGGCGCTCGCCCTCTGAGCCGGCGCGGGCGCACGCGCCGGGGCACGTGCCCGAGCGCCCCCGCCCCGGCACGTGCCGGAAACACCCGGTGAACCTCGCCGAAACACGGAGCCCCTACCGTGACGACTGTCCCTGAGCACCCGCCGTCCCGAGGAGAGCCGTGCACCTGACACCCCGTGAGCAGGAGAAGCTGCTGGTCGTCGTGGCCGGCGACCTCGCCCGGCGGCGCCGGGACCGGGGGCTGCGGCTCAACCACCCGGAGGCGGTCGCCCTGATCACCGCCGAGCTGCTGGAGGGCGCCCGGGACGGCCGGACCGTGGCCGACCTCATGTCCTGGGGCTCCACGATCCTGGCCCGGGCGGACGTCATGGAGGGCGTGCCGGAGATGGTCCACTCCGTCCAGGTCGAGGCGACCTTCCCGGACGGCACCAAGCTCGTCACCGTCCACGACCCCATCCGCTGACCCGCCCGCCCCCGGCACCGAAGGAGCGCCCGTGATCCCCGGAGAGTACGTCCTGCGGCCCGAGCCCGTCGTGATCAACGCCGGCCGGCCCACCACGGAGCTGGACGTGGTCAACCGCGGTGACCGCCCCGTGCAAGTGGGCTCGCACTTCCACTTCGCCGAGGCCAACCCCGGCCTCGAGTTCGACCGGACGGCGGCCCACGGCTTCCGCCTGGACGTCCCCGCCGGCACCGCGGTGCGCTTCGAGCCCGGCGACCGCAAGCGCGTCCGGCTCGTCGCCCTGGCGGGGCGCCGCGAGGTCCACGGCCTCGCGAACCGGGTCAACGGGCCCCTCGACGCCCCCGGCGCGGACGCCCCCGGGAAGGATCAGGCATGAGCCACGAGATGTCCCGCGCCCAGTACACGAGCCTCTACGGGCCCACCACCGGGGACCTGGTGCGCCTGGCGGACACCGAGCTGTTCCTCGAGGTGGAGCACGACCGCACGGTCCCCGGGGACGAGGTGGTCTTCGGCGGGGGCAAGGTGATCCGGGACGGCATGGGCCACAACGGACGGCTGACCCGGGACGACGGCGTGGTGGACACCGTGGTCACCAATGCCGTGGTGCTCGACGCCTCCGGGATCTACAAGGCGGACGTCGGCATCCGGGACGGGCACATCAGTGGCATCGGCAAGGCCGGCAACCCGGACATCATGGACGGCGTCGACATCCTAATCGGCGCCTCCACCGAGGTGATCGCCGGCGAGGGCCGGATCCTCACCGCGGGCGGGATCGACTCCCACATCCACTTCATCGGCGCCGACCAGATCGGCACGGCCCTGTCCTCCGGGATCACCACGATGTTCGGCGGCGGCACGGGCCCCGCCGAGGGCTCCAACGCCACCACGATCACGCCCGGCGCGTGGCACCTCGCCCGGATGTTCCGGGCCCTCGACGGCTACCCGATGAACTTCGGGCTGCTCGGGAAGGGCCACGCAAGCGCCGCCGAGCCCCTCGCGGAGCAGATCCGCGCCGGCGCCGTGGGGCTCAAGATCCACGAGGACTGGGGCGCCACCACGGCAGCGATCGACACGGCCCTGGGCGTGGCCGACGAGTTCGACGTGCAGGTGGCCATCCACACCGACACCCTCAACGAGTGCGGGTTCCTCGAGGACACGGTGGCCGCGATCGGCGGGCGGGTCATCCACACGTTCCACACCGAGGGCGCCGGCGGCGGCCACGCCCCGGACATCATCCGCATCGCGGCGCTGCCCCACGTGCTGCCGTCCTCGACGAACCCCACGCTGCCCTTCACCCGGAACACGGCGGAGGAGCACCTGGACATGCTCATGGTCTGCCACCACCTCAACCCGGACATCCCGGAGGACGTGGCGTTCGCGGACTCCCGGATCCGGCCCGAGACGATCGCCGCCGAGGACGTCCTGCACGACCTCGGGGTGTTCTCCATGACCTCCTCCGACTCCCAGGCCATGGGCCGCGTGGGCGAGGTGGTGCTGCGCACGTGGCAGCTGGCCGACCAGATGAAGCGGCGCACCGGGCCCCTGCCCGAGGAGACGAGCCGCGGGGACAACGCCCGGCTGAAGCGCTACGTAGCCAAGTACACGATCAACCCGGCGGTCGCGCACGGCATCGCCGACGTGGTGGGCTCGGTCGAACCGGGCAAGTTCGCCGACCTCGTGCTGTGGGACCCGGTGTTCTTCGGGGTCAAGCCCCACGCCGTGCTCAAGGGCGGGCAGATCGTGCACTCGCTCATGGGCGACCCCAACGCCTCGATCCCCACCCCGCAGCCGCAGCTGATGCGGGACGCGTTCGGCGCGAAGGGCACCGCCCCGCACGCCAACTCCATCACCTTCATGTCCCGCGCCGCCGTCGAGGCGGGCGTCGGCGAGCGGCTGGGCCTGCGCAAGCGGGTGCTGCCCGTGGGCGGGATCCGCGGCCTGACCAAGCAGGACATGCGGCACAACCACGCCACCCCGGAGATCGAGGTGGACCCGCAGACCTACGAGGTCCGCGTGGACGGCGAGATCGCCACGTGCGAGCCCGCCGAGGAGCTGGCCATGGCCCAGCGCTACTTCCTGTTCTGACCCTTCCACCGGCCCCGCACTTCCCGAAGCATTCCGAATGCATCCCGAGAGGACCCGCACCCGTGATCGTCGAAGCCGTCCTCGGCAACCTGGCCGAGCTCACCGAGCCGGAGCGCGCCGGCCTGCACCTGGAGCGGGTCGCGCTCTCCGGGCCCGAGCTGCGCAAGCGCGTCCAGCGGGTCGTGACCGACCACGGGACCGAGGTGGGGATCCGGCTGAGCTCGCGGCGGGAGCTCAGGAACGGCGACATCCTGCACCGGGACGGCCACAACGCCGTGGTCGTCTCGACCCTGCCCACCGACGTCCTGGTCGTCGCGCCCGCCACGATCGAGCAGATGGGCTTCGTGGCCCACTCCCTGGGCAACCGGCACCTGCCCGCCCAGTTCCTCGGCCCCGCGGCCGACGTCGCGGAGCTGCCCGGCCACGACGGGGTCATGGTGCTCCAGTACGACCACACGGCCGAGGCCTTCCTGCGGGACGCCGGGGTGCGCTTCGCGCGCGTCGAGCGGCAGATGGAGGTCCCCTTCCGCCATGCCGAGCACACCCACTGAGCACTCCCCCGCGGGCGCCGCCGGATCGCTCGCCGGGACGCTCGCCGTGCTGCAGCTGGCCGACTCCGCCCTGCCCACCGGGGCGTTCGCCCACTCCCTGGGGCTCGAGACCTACGTGGACGACGGCACGGTCCACGACGAGCCGAGCTTCCTGGCCTGGGTCCGGCACTGCCTGCACCACCAGGTGGTGCCGTCGGAGGGATGGGCGGTGCGCGCGGTCGCCACGGCGTCCGACGACGACACCGTGTGGCGCGCCGACGACCTGCTGGCCGCCCAGGCCCTGCCCGTCCAGGTGCGGGACGCCGCGACCGCGATGGGCCGGCGGATGACCGGCATCGGCGCCGAGAACTTCCCCTCCCCCCGGCTGCTGGTCTACGCGCAGCGACAGCGCGCCGGGACGAGCCGCGGCAGTCCCGCGGTGGCCTTCGCGCTCGTGGGCGCCGGCCTGGGCGTGGCCTGGGAGCAGCTCGCCGGCGCGTACCTCTTCTCGACCGTGACCTCCCTGACCCAGAACGCCGTGCGCGGCATCCCCATCGGCCAGAACGCGGGCCAGCGCGTGCTGCGCGCCCTGCACGAGGACGTCGCCCGCGGCGTCGAGCGGATCGGGTCCATGGCCGACCACCAGGCCGGGGCGACCAGCCCCGGCCTGGAGATCGCCCAGATGCGCCACGCCTGGCAGCGAGCCCGCATGTTCATGTCCTGACCCACCACCGCACCGACCGCACCGACCGCACCGACCGCACCGACCGCACCGACCCAGGAGCTCACCATGACCACCGTCTCCCCCGCCCCCTCCGCGCCGACCGGCCGCGGCCCCGTGCGCATCGGCGTGGGCGGGCCCGTGGGCGCCGGCAAGACCCAGCTCGTGGAGCGGGTCACCCGGGCGCTGATCCACGAGGTCTCGATGGCCGCGATCACCAACGACATCTACACGATCGAGGACGCGAAGATCCTGGCCCGCAACGGCGTGCTGCCGCTGGACCGGATCGTGGGCATCGAGACCGGCGGCTGCCCGCACACCGCGATCCGCGAGGACACCTCGATGAACGAGGCCGCGATCGAGAAGCTGTGCGCCCAGCACCCGGACCTGCAGGTCGTGTTCGTCGAGTCCGGCGGGGACAACCTCTCCGCCACGTTCAGCCCGGAGCTGGTCGACTTCTCCATCTACGTCATCGACGTGGCCCAGGGCGAGAAGATCCCCCGCAAGGCCGGGCAGGGCATGATCAAGTCCGACCTGTTCGTCATCAACAAGACCGACCTCGCCCCGCACGTCGGCGCCGACCTCGACGTCATGGCCGCGGACTCCGCCGTGTTCCGCAAGGACCGGCCGTTCTGCTTCACCAACCTCCGGACCGACGAGGGCCTCGAGCGGATCCTCGCGTGGATCCGGCACGACGTGCTGATGCTGGACATGGTTCCGTGACCGCCGTCGCGGCGGCCTCCGCTCCGACGGGCCGGCTCGAGCTGGTCCTGGTGCCCCGCGGGGACCGGACCGTGGCGGCCCACCAGTTCCACGCCGGCGCCCTGCGCGTGCTGCGCCCGCACCACCTGGACGGGTCGGGGCAGCCGTGCTTCGTCGTCGTCAATCCCGGCGGCGGGTACCTCGGCGGGGACCGCTACGAGCTGGACGTCACGGTCGGGGCCGCCGGCACCGCTCTCGTCACCACCCAGTCCGCGACCAAGGTCTACCGCACCCCGGCCGCCCCCGCCCGCCAGGACGTGCGCTTCGAGCTCGGCCCCGGCGCGGTCCTCGAGTACCTGCCGGACCAGCTCATCGCCTACGAGGACGCCGACTACGTGCAGTCCACGACCGTGACGATGGACCCCTCGGCCTGCCTCGTGGCGGGCGAGGTAGTCACCCCCGGGTGGGCGCCGGACGGCACCGTCTTCCGCTACCGCGGCGTGGTGCTGCGCACCGAGGTGCTGATGGGCGGGCGCACGGTGGTCCTCGACAACCTCCGCCTGCGCCCGGGGGAGGACGCCGTGGCCGAGCTCGGCTTCCTGGAGGGCCGCACGCACCTCGGCTCCCTGCTGGTCGTGGACCCCCGGGCGGACCGGGAGCTGGTGGAGGAGGTCCACGACCTGCTCGCCGCGGCCGAGACCCGGGTGCCGGGGCTGCGGTGCGGGGTCTCCGAACTGCCGGTGCCCGGCCTCGTGGTCCGCGCCCTGGGCCCCGGCTCCGCGGAGCTGACGCACCTGCTCCTGGACGTCTCGGCGCTGCTGCGCGCGCGGTGGACGGGGCAGCCGCGCGTGGCCCTGCGGAAGTACTGATTCCCACCGGCCCTCCCTCCGGGCTCGGGGCGCCCCCAAGACCGAGGAGAGGACATGGGACGTCAACCCGCCGGAAACGCCGCGGCCACATGCCGGGACGAGGATAGGGGGACCGGGCGCACGAGACGGAAGGGGCTCCCCATGACCGCGAGCAACAGATGGATCCTGGGCCTGGCCCGGGTCCGGCCGGGTGACCGGATCGAGGCCTGGGAGCACCGGCAGCCCCGCTTCACCGGCACGGTCAGCGAGGTGGTCCCGCAGCTGGGGATCGCCTGGGTCCTCGAGGACCGCACGGGACTCCGGCGGCTGGTCTCGATCCGGGGCCACCGGCTGCGCCGGTCCGGGCTGGTGACCGCGGCCTGACCGCCCGGGACCCTGGCATCGGCGCCGGAACGCGCGCACGATGGACCCCACGGGCGGGCACCAGGGCCCGCCGCGGCCGGTGGAGGACACGATGCCAGAGGCTCTCACGTTCGACTCGGGCGGCGTCCCGTGCGCCGCCACGCTGTACCGCCCGACGCCGGCCGGCGCCGCGGCGCCCTGCGTGGTCATGGGCCACGGCTTCACCGGCACCCAGGACCAGCTGACCGAGCACGCCGCCGGCCTCGCGGAGCACGGCCTGGCCGTGCTGACCTTCGACTACCGGCGGTTCGGCCGCAGCGGCGGCGCACCCCGGCAGATCGTGGACGCCGCGGAGCAGCTCGAGGACTGGCGCGCGGCCGTGCGCCTGGCCCGCTCCCTGCCCGGCCTCGACCCGGCCCGCACCGCGCTGTGGGGCAGCTCGCTGTCCGGCGGGCACGTCCTGCGGCTGGCCTCCGAGGACCGGCGGACCCGGGCCGTGGTCGCCCAGGTGCCGGAGTTCGGCAAGGGCTCCGAGAGCACGGCCGGCGAGATCCGGGCCAAGAAGCGGCAGGAGCACATCCCGCTCGGGCTGCTCCTGCGGACCACCGTCCGGCTGCTGTCCGCCGCGGTCCGCGACGAGCTGCGGGGACGGCGCGGGCTCCCCCCGCGCTGCATCCCGGTGTTCGCGCTCCCCGGGGACGTGGGCGCGATCATCGACCCGGACAGCGACCGGTACCTGGAGCACGCCGTGGAGACCGGCCCCACCTGGCGCAACGAGTTCGCGCCCCGGCTGCTCCTCCACCCTCCCGTGTACCTGCCGGGCACCGCCGAACGGGTGCGGGCGCCGCTGCTCGTGTGCGTCGCGGAGCAGGACACCGAGACGGATCCGCGGCGGGCCGCGCAGATCGCCCGGGCGGCGCCGCGGGGCGAGGTCGTGACGTACCCGGTGGGGCACTTCGCGGTCTACGAGGACCCCGTGCGCTCGCGCGTGCTCGAGGACCAGGCCCGGTTCCTGGTCCGCCACCTCCGCCCCGGGGCGGAGCCGGCCGGCGGCCGCTGACGGTTCGCTCGCCCGGAGCGGCCGAGGCTCCGTCTGCCGGGGGAGGCCCCGGGGCGGGCCGCGCCGATAGCGTGCTGGGAGCGGCCCCGGCGACGGACGCGGGCCGGCCGCGCCGACCTCCCCGGAAGGACCCCGATGATCGACGCCCTGCAGGAATTCACCTCCTCCCTGCCGCCGCTGCTCCAGTGGCTGGGGGTGGTGGTGGCAGGAGCGATCCCGTTCGTCGAGTCCTACTTCGGGTCCGTCGTCGGCGTCCTGGCCGGCCTCGACCCGGCGATCGCCGTCGGGGCCGCCGTCGTCGGCAACGTCGCCTCCATGCTGGCGCTGGTCCTGGGCGCGCACGGCCTCCGCCGCAGGTTCGCCGGCGACCCCCGGGAGCCCTCGCCCCGGCAGCAGAGACTGCGCCGGGCCTTCGACAAGTACGGTGTGGCCGGTGTGAGCCTGCTCGGCCAGACCATCCTGCCCAGCCAGATCACGGCCACCGCCATGGTCTCCTTCGGCGCGGACCGCAACGCCGTCATCCGGTGGCAGATCGTCTCCATCGTCCTGTGGGGCGTCGCCTTCGGCACCCTCGCGGCCATGGGCGTCGGCCTGCTGGACGCCGGCTGAGCCGCGCCGGCGCCCGGAGCGCCGGGCCGGGGTGCGGAAAACCGCAGGCGCACCAGGTGGAGAACGTCGCTGTGGCGACGACCCCCGCGACCGTAGCGTGAGGGCATGAGCACACCGCACGAGACCCGACCCCTTCCACCCGTACCGTGGGGCAGCCCCGGCACCGATCCCGGCACCGGGAGCCCCGGCGACGCCCCCGGCACCGGTCGTGGGACCCCGGACGACGCCCCCCGCCCCGCGGGCGGTTCCCGGCCCGCGGGGCCCGCCGCCGGGGCCCGGTCCCGGGAGTGGGGACCGTGGTCCCCCAGGACCCTGTTCTTCGGCACCACCGACCTCGTGGTGGACGCCGCGCTCGGCACGCTGTGGCTGACGGCCCTCGTCTCCCTGGTCTCCGCCGGTTTCGCCTCGCTCGCCGCCCTGGTGGGCGTGGTCCTGCTCGTGGCCGCGATCTACGCGGTCCGCGGGATCGAGTGGGTCGAGCGCCGCCGCACGCAGGCGGCGTTCGGGCTGCACCTGCCCGCCCCGCGCCGGCGCCGCTCTCCCCGCACCGACGGCTGGCGGATCGTCCACCAGTGGTGGCTGGACGTCTCCGACGCCGCGTTCTGGACGGGACTGCTGCACCTGCTCCTCACCACGGTCCTGGGCTGGGTCGCCGTGGCGGCCCTGGCCGGCACCGGCGCCGCCGTCGCCCTGGCCTTCGCGCCGCTCTACGCGGCGCCGAACAACCCGCTCTGGCCCTCCGAGGTGGTCGGGACGTGGCCGGACTGGGCCGTGGTCCTGACCGGGATCACCCTGGCCCTCCTCGGGCTGCTCGTCGTGGTCCTCGCCGTGGCCGCGCACCGGGGCCTGTCCCGGCTGCTGCTCCGGGTGGACGAGGCGGCGGAGCTGCGCCGCCGGGCCGCCGAGGCCGCGGCCGCCCGCGAGACCGCCGTCCGCGGCGCCCGCACCGAGCGCTCCCGGATCGAACGGGACCTGCACGACGGCGTGCAGCCCCAGCTCGTGTCCGTGGCCATGAACCTGTCGATGGCCCAGCGCCGGATCGACCACGACCCCGCCGGGGCCAAAGACCTCATCGGGGAGGCGCACGCCACCACCAAGGCCGCGATCGCCGAGCTGCGCCGCCTGGCCCGGGGCTTCCACCCGGCGGTCCTGGAGGACCGTGGCCTCGACGCCGCCCTCTCCGCCGTGGCCGCCCAGTCCCCCGTCCCGGTCGCCGTGGACGTGCGGGTGCCGCGGCTGGCGCCGGAGACCGAGGCCGCCGTGTACTTCGCGGTCTCCGAGGGCATCGCCAACATCGTCAAGCACGCCCAGGCCGGCGCCGCGTCGGTGCGGGTGGGCCTCGAGACCGATCCCGCGGGGGGCACCCGCGTGGTCGCCCGGATCGCCGACGACGGCCGCGGCGGCGCCGTGGTGGTCCCGGGCGGCGGCCTGTCCGGGATCGCCGACCGGATCCGCTCCGCGGGCGGGCACTTCTTCCTCGACTCCCCCGCGGGCGGGCCGACCGAGCTGACCGTCGAGCTGCCGGTCGCCCGGGGGGCGGGATCCTGATGCGCATCGTCATCGCCGAGGACGCCGTCCTCCTGCGCGCGGGCCTCGTCCGCCTGCTCACCGAGGCCGGCCACGAGGTGGTCGCCGACGTCGACACCGCGGAGGACCTGCTCCGGGCCGTCGAGGAGCACGAGCCGGACTTCGCCCTCGTGGACGTGCGGCTGCCGCCGACGTTCACGGACGAGGGCATCCGCGCCGCCGTCCTCGTCCGCTCCCAGCACCCGCGGATCGCGGTGCTCGTGCTCTCGCAGTACGTCGAGGAGCGCTACGCCTCGGAGCTCATCGCGTCCCGCCGGGACGGGCTGGGGTACCTGCTCAAGGACCGGGTCGCGGACGTCGACCAGTTCCTCGAGTCCGTGGAGACCGTGGGTGCGGGCGGCACCGTCCTGGACCCGGAGGTCGTCTCCCAGCTGCTCGTGCGCTCGCGGCACCGCCAGGACCTGGAGCTCCTCTCCCCGCGGGAGCACGAGGTGCTCGGGCTCATGGCCCAGGGGCTCTCCAACGCCTCGGTCGCCGCGAACCTCTTCCTCACCGAGTCCTCGGTGGAGAAGCACATCCGCTCCGTGTTCACCAAGCTGGGCCTCGCCCACGAGGACGGCGGCAACCGCCGCGTCCGCGCGGTCCTGCGCTACCTCGGCTACCCCGACCCCGGGCCCGGCCACACCCCGTCCGCCCACCCGTCCCACCAGGAGCACCGGCCATGAGCACCCACCCCGAGCACCCCGCCGCCCAGGACGTCCTCAGCGACAACGAACGCACGGCCTGGCTCATCCCCACCGCCGTGCTCGGCGGCATCGGCGCCCTCCTCCTGCTGGGCGCCGGCGGCGCGACCGCTGCCGCGTCCCTGTCCGTCCAGGAGCACCGGGTGGACACCACCGTGACCGAGTCCGTGGACACGGTCGTGGTTGACGGCCGGTCGGCGGTCGTCGAGGTCGTGACGGCCGACGTCCCCGACCTGCGGGTGGAGTCCGTGTACGCCGGGTTCCGGCTCGAGAGCGCCCCCGAGCCCCGGGTCGAGGACGGCAGGCTGAGCATCGACGCCCTCCCGTTGCGCTCCTGGCCGGGCGCCGGCAGCGGGATGCACGTGCGGATCACCGTCCCCGCCGGGGACGAGCCCGTGGACCTGCGGCTCTCCGGGGACGCCGGCGCCCTGAGCGTCGAGGGCGACTTCGGCGACGTCCGGCTCGACACGGAGGCCGGCGTCATCGGGGCGAGCGGCAGCGCCCGCACCCTGTGGGCGTCCTCCGAGGTCGGCGCCGTGGACCTCGACGGGATCCGGGTGCGCGAGGACCTGGACGTGCACACCGAGGTCGGGGCCACCGAGGTCCGGCTCGTCGGCGAGGCCCCGCGGCGCGTGGCCGTCACCACCCGGGCGGGGGCCGTCGAGGCCGCGGTCCCGGACGCCGACTGGTGGACCCCCGCGGTGGCCGGCGCGGACGACCGCGACCCCGAGGACCTGACGGCGGCCACGGTCTGCACCGCCGTCCCCGACGACCGCCCCTGCCTGTACGTGGCCTCGGCCGTGGGCGCGGCGGAGATCACCTACGGCGGCCGGTCCGTCACCCCTGGCAGCGGGGCGTCCGCGCGGTAGACTGGACCCTGTTGTCCGGGTCGGGCGCACCGGGAGGGGGGACGGTGCGCACATCCTCCGAGGACCCCTGTGAACCCTCTGACCACCCCTTCAACGGCCGAGCGCGCGGCCCGCGTGCCCGCCGCCCCGGCCCCCGCCGCGGAGCACCCCGCGGCCGCCCCGCACGACACCGGCCGCCGGACGACGCCCTCGTCCGGCGGCCGGTACGCCCGGCTCGTGCAGCTCGCCGGGCGCGACTTCCTGCCGATCGCCTTCGCGGCCCGCCTGCCCCTGGCCATGCTCACCGTCGGGGCGCTCACCCTCGCCACCGCCGTCAGCGGCTCCTACGTCGTCGGAGGGCTGGCCGCCGGCGCCGTCGGGGTCGGCTCGGCGCTGGGCGGGCCCCTGATGGGCCACCTCGCCGACCGCCTGGGCCAGCGGTCCGTGCTGCTGGTCTCCGCCCTCGCCCACGCCGTGGCCATCGCGCTGCTGCTGGTCACCGCCTACGCCCCCGCGGGCCCGGACGCCCCGGCCGTGCCGCTGCTCGTCGGCGCGTCCCTGCTCGTGGGCGCCACCTGCCCCCAGGTCGGCCCGCTGGCCCGGGTGCGGTGGCGCGGCCTGGTCGGCGGGAACCGGCGCGAGCTGGACACCGCCCTGTCCTACGAGTCCACCGCCGACGAGCTGACCTTCGTGCTCGGCCCGGCCCTGGTGGGTGTTCTGGCCTCCCTGGTCGCCCCCTGGTCCTCCTTCGTCCTCGCGGCCGCCCTGACCCTCACCATGGTCACGACCTTCGCCGTGCACCCCACGCGCCTGGCGGTCCCGGCCGTCTCACGGGAGGACCGGCGCCGGGCGGCGGCCCGTCCCGTCACCGGCCGCGAACGGCTCCTCGTGCTGCTCCCCGTCCTGGGGATGGTGGCCATGGGCGCGTTCTTCGGCGCCGTGCAGAACGGTCTCAACGCCTTCGGCGGCGAGTTCGGCATCCAGAGCGCGACCGGTCTGCTCTACGCCGTGCTCGGCATCAGCTCGGCGGCCGCGGCCCTGTCGGTGGCGTGGTGGCCGCAGCGCTTCCCGCCCGCCTCCCGCTGGCTGGTCAGCTCCGGCGCCATGGCCGCCCTGAGCCTGCTGTTCCTGCTGCCGAGCGGGATCGGGTCCATGCTCGTGGTGCTGCTGCTCGCCGGCCTGCCGCTGGGGCCCGCCATGGTCACGATCTACACCATCGGCGGGGACGTCGCCCGGCCGGAGCGGCTGGGCACCGTCATGACGATGCTCGCGAGCGGCGTGGTCCTCGGCTCCGCCGTGGGCGCGGCGTCGGCCGGTCTCCTGGCCGAGACCGCCGGGCACCGGGGCGCGTTCGCCGCCGCGGTCGGCGCGGCCTGCGCCATGGTCCTGATCAGCGCGGTGCTGGCCGTGCTCCGGCACCGGGACCGCTGACCCGCGGGACGTCCGGCACCACGGACCCGTCCGGCGGGACCGGCGCGGTCAGACCAGCGGCGACCGTGGCCGGTGCTCCCTGTTGCCCAGGCCCTCCCGGCCGTCCAGATGGTCGACGAGCTCCCGCAGCGCCTCGAGCGAGCTCACGGTCTCCGACCAGCCGGTGACCTCGCGGATCCGCGTGGTGTCCATGATCGGCACGGCGCCGGCGAGGTCGATCCAGCCGGGGTCGGTGGGCTGCAGCCGCAGCCGGTAGGTGATCGCCACGAGCGCGCGGACCAGGGCCGGCGGCACGGGCAGCACGCGCCGGGCGCCGAGCACCTGCGCCACGCCGTCCGCGCCGAGCACCGGCTCGGCGGCGACGTTGAACGCCCCGCCGGCCCGGTGCTGGATGACCCGCCAGAACGCGTCCGCGACGTCGTCGGTGTGCAGCGTCTGGAAGCGGAACTTCTCGGGGAACGGCAGCACAGGCAGGCGCAACCGGGCGATGAGCTTCCTGGGCACGAGGGCGCCGAAGAAGTAGTCCCCGATCTCGGGGGCGGCGTCCGCCTGGAACAGGAAGCCGGGCCGCAGCCGGGTCACCACGATCCCGGGGTGGGCCTCCTCGAACCGGTTGAGCAGCGCCTCCGTCTCGGCCTTCTGCACGTTGTAGTGCGAGGTCTCGACCCCGCCGACCGGCCAGGACTCGTCCACGGCCCGGTCCTTGGGGCCGGGGCTGTAGGCGCCGAGCGAGGAGGGGTAGACGATCTGGGGCACGCCGGCGAGCACCACGGCGTCGAGCACGTGGACGAGGCCGTCCACGTTCGTCTCGTGCATCAGCGCGAAGTCCCGGTTCGGGCGGATGAGCCACACGAGGTGGATCACGGCGTCCGCGCCGGCCATGATCTCCGCCAGCGCCGCGGTGGACTCCTTCGCGGCGACGTCGACGGTGTGCCACTCCACGCCGTCGTAGGGCTCCCCGCCCCGCTCGGGCCCCTCGCGGGAGACCCCGACGATGCGGGTGACCTCCGGCGCGGCGTGCAGCCGGCGGAGCACCGCGGTGCCCACGTTGCCCGTGGCTCCCAGGACGACGATCTTCACGATGCTCCCCCTCCGCCGGTGCAGGACCTACTGGTCCTGGACCCTGCCGCTCTCGCCCTGCAGGCGGTCGATGTGCTTGGACGCCTCGGCCTTGGTGAGGTCCGCCGGCAGCTCCTCGCCGGCCTCGCGGGCCAGGGTGTCGAGGTAGCTGCGCTGCGCGCTGGTCATCGGCTCCTCGCCGGTGGCCCACTCGTCCGGGTCGCGGTCGAGCCCGCTGCCCGGCTCGGGGCTGGAGGCACCGATGGTCTGCTGCTCGTCGGGGTCCGGAAATCCGCTCGCGTTCTCAGTCATGCGCCCCATGATAGTCACATCCCTTATGGTCTCCGCCCCGCCGGCAGCCCGGCATTCCGTGCCGCCGCACCGCTCCTGCCGCGACGGGGACGGAGTCAGTAGGCTGGTGGCCCCGGGGAGATCCGTGCTGGGCCCCGGCGACGCCCTTCCCACGAGCGAGGAGAAGCAGATGAGCGAGCAGCCGTCCACCGGCCCGAACGGCGCCGCGGGCGCCGGAGTCCGGTCCGACAAGCTCGAGGCCTACATGCTCGGGCACTACATGGGGGCCCTCTCCGGGGTGCGGCTCTTCGACGAGGCGGCCACCACGTGGGCCGGCACCCCCTACGAGGGCCGGTTCGCGGCGTTCGTCGACGAGATCAAGGACGACATCGGCCGCCTCGAGGCGATGATCGACCGCCTGGGCTCCGGCCGGCGCACGGTGGCCAAGGGGCTCGGGACCGTCACCGGCATCGCCTCCCGGCTCAATCCGCTGAGCCGGATCCGGGAGCGGACCGGCATCGCCGCCCACGGTGAGCTCGAGATGCTGCAGTCCCTGGTGGTCGCCAAGCGCAGCATGTGGGCCACGCTCCTGGAGCTCGCCCCCGCCGAGCCGCGCCTCGACGCCGAGGAGCTGAGGACCCTCGAGGCCGGAGCCGCCGACCAGTACGATCGCCTGCGGGCCATCGCCGCGGAGACGGCACGGGACCGGTTCCTCGCCCGGGACTGATCCCGTGACCGACAGCTCCGCGCCCCCCGGCACCGGGGCCGCCCCACCGCCCGCGGACGACGACTCCTCCGGCCCGGCCACCCCGGACGCCTCCCCCGCCGCCTGGAAGGCGCTGCTCGCCGGCCGGACCGGCCCCGCGCCGCCGCCGGGAGCGGAGCTCGCCGAACGCTACGGACCGCTCGTGGCGCACCGGGGCCCCCTCGTCCTCGCCCAGCTGGGACAGAGCCTGGACGGGTTCATCGCCTCGCGCACCGGGCACGCCGAGTTCGTGACCGGCCCGGAGGACCGGGAGCACCTGCACCGGTTGCGGGCGCTCGTGGAGGCCGTGGTCGTGGGCGTCGGCACCGTGGTCGCCGACGACTGCCGACTGACCGTCCGCGCCGTGCCCGGCCCCCATCCCACCCGGGTGGTCCTGGACCCCTCGGCGCGCACCCCGCTGACCTCGGCCGTGCTCACGGACGGCGCCGCGCCCACGCTGTGGGTCGTGGGCGAGGACGCGGACGCGCCCGCGGCGCCGGCACCGCACGTCGCGGTGCTGCGGGTGCCCGTGGGCGAGCACGGGCTGGCACCCCGGGCCGTGCTCGAGGCGCTGGCCCGGCGGGGCCTGCGGCGGGTGCTGGTGGAGGGCGGCGGACGCACCGTCTCCGGGTTCCTCGCGGCCGGGACGCTGCACCGTCTCTACCTCACCACCGCGCCCATGCTCATCGGGGACGGGGTGCCCGGCATCCGGTTCCCCGGCGCGGACCACCTCTCCGGGGCACTGCGCGCCCCGGTGCGCCGCTTCGTGCTCGGTGACGACCTCTGCACCGAGCTGACCTTCCGGGCCTGAGCGCTCGATGAGCTCAGGCCCCCGGCAACGGATCGGCAGGGTGGCCGGACCCGTCCCCGATCCGGTGCAGTCTGATGAGGTTGGTGGATCCGGGCACCCCGGGAGGCGAGCCGGCCGACATGACCACCAGGTCGGCCGGCGCGGCCAGCTCCATCCCCAGCAGCGCGGTGTCGATGTGGGCGGCCATGGCCTCGGTGTGCGCCGGCGCCGGGGCGAGAACGGGGTGCACACCCCAGGCCAGCGTGAGCTGGTTGCGGACGTCCGGGGCAGGGGTGAACGCGTAGACCGGCCGGAGCGGGCGCAGCCGGGAGAGCCGGCGGGCGGAGTCCCCGGTCTGCGTGAAGGTGCAGATGGAGTGCGCCCCGAGCTGTTCGGCGATCGCCACCGCGCCCAGGGTGATGGCCCCACCGCGGGTCCGGGGTGCGCTGCCCAGGGGCGGGATGCGCTCCAGTCCGTGGGACTCGGTGGAGGTGATGATGCGGGCCATCGTCTGCACCGCGAGCACCGGGTGGGCGCCCACACTGGTCTCCCCGGAGAGCATGACCGCGTCGGCGCCGTCGAGCACCGCGTTGGCGCAGTCGGAGGCCTCGGCCCGGGTGGGGCGGGGGCTGTCGATCATCGACTCGAGCAACGGGGTGGCGACGATCACGGGCTTGGCCCAGCGCCGGGCGAGCTCGATGGCGCGCTTCTGCACGATCGGGACCTGCTCCAGCGGCAGCTCCACGCCCAGGTCACCGCGGGCCACCATGAGGGCGTCGAACGCGTCGATGATCTCGTGCAGGGAGTCCACCGCCTGCGGCTTCTCGATCTTGGCGATCACCGGGACCCGCCGACTCTCCTCGTCCATGATCTCGTGGACGCGGTCGGCGTCGGAGGCGTCGCGGACGAAGGACAGGGCGATGAAGTCGACTCCGCGGCGCAGGGCCCAGCGCAGGTCGTCCTCGTCCTTGTCCGACAGCGCCGGAACGTCGACCGGGATCCCGGGCAGGTTGATGCCCTTGTTGTCCGACACCACCCCGGGCACCGTCACCTCGGTGACCACCTCGTGCTCGGTGACCTCGACGGCCCGCAGGGCGACCTTGCCGTCGTCGATCAGCAGCGCGTCCCCGGCGCGGACGTCCCGGGGCAGGCCCGCGAAGGTGGTGGAGCAGAGCTCACGGGTTCCCGCGACGTCCCGGACGGTGATGGTGAACCGGTCGCCGACGGCCCGGTGGTGGGGGCCGTCGCGGAACCGGCCCAGCCGGATCTTCGGTCCTTGCAGATCCGCCATGACGCCCACCTCGCGGCCCAGCTCGGCGGCGGCCGCCCGGATGTCGAGGTAGGTGGTGTCGTGGACCCGGTGGTCGCCGTGGCTCATGTTCAGCCGTGCCACATCGACCCCGGCCGCCAGAAGGGCCCGGGTCCGATCACGACCGGCCACGGCCGGGCCGAAGGTGGCAACGATCTTCGCTCGTCTCATGGAACGTCCTGTCGTCGACACGAGGGGAGGACGAAGGGACCCGGCAGCTCGGCGCGCTCGTCGTCGCAAAGCTCCTTCCGGGCCGGTGCGGCTCAGCCGCCCAGCCGGTCCCGCAGACTCTTGACGTGACCCTCGGCCTGGACGTTGTACTCCGCGGAGCTCACGGTGCCGTCCTGCTCGATGACGAAGGTCGAGCGGAGCGGGCCGGTCCGGGTCTCCCCGTTGACCGTCTTCTCCCCCCAGGCACTCCATGCCCGGGCGGCCTGACCGTCGGGATCGGAGAGCAGCCGGTAGGGAAGGTGGTACTCCTCGGCGAATCGGGACAGGGTCTCGGGGTCGTCCCCGGAGACCCCGAGCACGGTGTAGCCCAGGTACTGGAGCGAGGCGAGGTTGTCCCGGAAGTCGCACGCCTCCGAGGTGCAGCCGGGGGTGAAGGCCTTGGGATAGAAGTAGACGATCACCTTGTGGTCGCGCAGCTCGGAGAGCCGAACCTGCTGTCCTTCGTGGTCGGTCAGTGCGAGGTCGGGGGCCTGCCGGCCGGTCCGGATCTGCTGGGTCATGGGTTCTCCTCAAGGGGTGGATCGGTGAAGCGAGCCGGCGCGCTGGTCTGCTCCGGCTCCTGGAAGACGTGGTTACGGGAGGCGTCGAGCGGCCACGCGGCCCACCATCGCGCCCACGCAGGCCGAGGACACCGCGAGCGCCCACAGCGGTGCGGTCCGCCGGTGCCGGTGCAGCGGGCGGCTGAGGTCCGGGTCGCAGTCGATGGCGGTGTAGTCGAAGAAGATCGCTGGTGCGGGTGACGGCGCGGTGTGGTTCACGGGTTCCTCCAGAATTCGTACTATGGAATTAAGTTTCCACAATATGAAATTAGTACCCCTTGGGGCGCTCGTCAAGAGGGATCGCGAGAACGGGTGCCTCCTCGGAGGCAGCGTCGCGGAGACCCCCGGCGCGGAGTGCGGCACCGATCCGTCAGCCGCGGCCGGTGAACGGCATCCCCGAGGCGGTCAGCACGAGCGAGTTCACCGTGGCGGAGGCGGGCAGCTCGGCCATCATCAGCACCGCTCGCCCCACCTCCTCGACGGGGAAGCTCGGCTCCGGTCGCAGCGTACCGTCGGCCTGCAGGGCGCCGCCGTCCGTGCCCAGGCCCGTCAGCAGCTCCGTGGCCGCGTTGCCGATGTCGATCTGCCCGCAGGTGATGCCGTAGGGGCGCCCGTCCAGGTCCAGGGACCGGGTGAGGCCGGTGACGGCGTGCTTGCTCGCGGTGTAGGCCGCGGACAGGGGCCGGGGCGCGTGCGCGGAGATCGAGCCGTTGTTGATGATCCGCCCACCTCGGGGCTGCTGCCGCTTCATGACCCGGACGGCCTGTGCCGAGCACAGGAACGTCCCGGTCAGGTTGACCTGCAGGGTGCGCTGCCACTCCCCGGGATCGATCTCGTCCGCCCCGCCGCGGGGCCCGAAGGTGCCCGCGTTGTTGAACAGCACGTCGATCCGCCCGGTCAGCCGCTCGATCTCCTGGAAGGCCGAGGCCACGCTCTCGGCGTCGGCAACATCCACCGGGACGATCCGGGCACCGGGTGCACCCTCGGCGGTCTCCACCAGGGCGGCACGCCGCCGGCCGGCGAGCACCACCACCCACCCGGCCGCCAGGAAGGCGCGCGCCACCGCGCGGCCGATCCCCGAACCGGCCCCCGTCACCACGACCACCCTCTCCTCCGCACCCGGACCGCCGTGCCGATCCCCTGCTCCATCCATAACGTTCCCTCCGTACTCCCTTGGCATGGCCGCAACCCTCCTGCCCCGCAGTGAAACCGAAGTTTCAAGCCCGGCACCTCTCTGCAAAAAATCAGTAACACGAGGATGAAACTATTGACTTCCAGCTTGTGAGCCAGTTCACTATACATAGTGAAAGTTTTCTTCCACATTACGGAATACAGAGAGGTGACAGGCACACTCCATGAAGCTCACCGCGTTCAACTCCCTCAACAGGACCCAGGCGGCCGAGGTCGTCCGTCCGGCGCTCGACATCCCGCGCTGGGTGGAGGCCGTGGTCGACGCCCGGCCCTACGCCCACCATGATGCCCTGCTCAGCACGGCCCGGACGGCCGCGAAACCGTTCAGTGCCGAGGAGATCGAGAGAGCCCTGTCCCACCACCCTCGCATCGGCGAGCGGGCCGAGGGCGACCACGCGGAGGCCGGGCTGTCGCGAGCGGAGCAGTCCGCGGTCGACCCCACGGACACCGACGTCCAGCAGCGCCTGCGCGAGGGCAACCTCGCCTACGAGGAGCGTTTCGGCCAGGTGTTCCTCATCCGCGCCGCCGGGCGCACCCCCGAGGAGATCCTCGACCAGCTCTCCGCCCGCATGGACAACGACCCCGGGACGGAGCAGGCCGTGGTCGCCGACCAGCTGCGCCAGATCGCCCTCCTCCGACTCGAAGGACTCGTCACCCCATGAGCTACGTCACCGCCCACGTCCTCGACTCCGTCACCGGCACCCCCGCCCAGGGGATCGCCGTGGCCCTCGAGGCCGCCGACGGCACCCCCATCGCGACAGCCGAGACCAACGCCGACGGACGCGTGCCCGAACTGGGCCCAGAGACCCTGGAATCCGGCGACTACCGGATCACCTTCGCCACGGGGCAGTACTTCGCCGGCCGGAACCAGCCGACGTTCTACCCGTTCGTGACGGTGAACTTCACGGTGCAGGCCGAGGAGAGGCACTACCACGTGCCGCTCCTGCTGAGCCCGTTCGCCTTTTCCACCTACCGGGGCAGTTGACCCAGGAGTTGACGGGCCCGCCCGTCTTCGACCGCCCCGAGCAGCAGAGAGCACTTCTCACACTCCAAGGAGAATCGTCATGACCGACGTCACCACCCGGACGGCCACGGACACCGTCGTCCTGGGCAAGAACCAGTACGGCAAGGCCGAGAACCACGTCGTGCGCGTCGACCGCGCCACCGACCGGCACGAGATCCGTGATCTCGTCGTCACCTCGCAGCTGCGCGGCGACCTCGAGGCCGTGCACACGGAGGGCGACAACGCCCACTGCGTGCCGACCGACACGCAGAAGAACACCGTCTTCGCCTTCGCGCAACAGTACGGGATCGAGTCGCCCGAGCAGCTCCTGCTCAAGCTCGCCGACCACTTCACCGGCGAGTTCGAGTGGATCACCGGAGGCCGCTGGGCCGCCCAGGAGTACGCCTGGAACCGGATCGACGACCACGACCACTGCTTCGTGCAGAACAAGGACGAGGTGCGCACCGCGGTGGTCGTGGCCGAGGGCGGGTCCCGCACCGTCATCTCCGGATTCAAGGACCTCACGGTCCTGAAGTCGACCGAGTCCGGCTTCGCGGGCTATCCCAAGGACAAGTACACGACGCTGCCCGAGACCGAGGACCGCATCATGTCCACGGACGTGGCCACCCGCTGGCGGTACAACACCACCGACGTGGACTACGACGCCGTCTACGCGGACGTCAAGAAGATCATCCTGACCAAGTTCACCGACCACTACTCCCGGGCGCTGCAGGAGACCCTCTACCTCATGGGCAAGGCCGTCATCGAGGCCCACCCGGAGATCGACGAGATCAAGTTCTCCTGCCCGAACAAGCACCACTTCGTCTACGACCTCGGGTTCTGCGACCTGCCGAACAACAACGAGACACACTACGCGGCGGACCGTCCGTTCGGGCTGATCGAGGCCACCATCCAGCGCAAGGGCGCGCCCGAGAACGAGCAGGCCTGGATGGGCATCGCCGGCTTCTGCTGAGCTGCGCTCCACCCGGCGCCGCCCACGGCGGCGCCACCGGGGTCCGTCGTCGCCGGCCGTGCACGACGACGACGGGCCCTGGCCACACCCTCCTGCGGCCGGCGCGACCGCCGCCCGCCCGTCCGGCACTCCTGCCGCGACCACCGCGCACCGCGCACCTCTCTTCACCTCCTCGCTCCGCCCCGGTCCTGCCCCTTCGCCGGCCCCGGGCCTCTCCCGTCACCAGGATCCCTAGGAGAACACCATGGCCAGGTCACGCACCGCCGAGCCGCCCAGCACCCGCACCCGACCCCGTCCGGAGGACGAGTACCTCGGGGTGGGCAGCAGCCTCGGCTACGGACTGCAGCACGTGCTCACCATGTACGGCGGCATCATCGCACCCCCGCTCATCATCGGCGGCGTCGCCGGGGTGACCCCGCAGGAGCAGGGCCTGCTCATCGCGGCCTGCCTCTTCGTGGGCGGACTCGCCACAGTCCTGCAGTCCTTCGGCATCAAGTTCTTCGGCTCCCAGCTGCCTCTCGTGCAGGGCACCTCCTTCGCCTCCGTCGCCACCATGACCGCGATCGCCCAGGGCGACGGCGGCATCCAGGCCGTCTTCGGCGCGGTGATCGCCTCCGCGGTCCTCGGCTTCCTCATCACACCCTTCTTCGCCAGCATCGTGCGCTTCTTCCCACCGGTCGTCACGGGCGTGGTGATCACCGCGATCGGGCTGACGCTGTTCCCGGTGGCCGCCCGCTGGGCCATGGGCGGCAATGCCCAGTCCCCCGAGTACGGCTCGGTCGGCAACCTCGGACTGGCCGGGGCGACCCTGCTGATCATCCTGCTGCTGTCCAAGGTGGGCAGCGCCGTCATCTCCCGGCTGTCCATCCTCATCGGGCTCGTGCTGGGCACGGTGCTCGCCGCGGTCCTCGGCAAGGCCGACTTCAGCCAGGTCGCCGAGGGCAACATCTTCGCGTTCCCGGAGCCGCTGGCCTTCGGGCCCCCGGTCTTCGAGGTGGCCGCCATCCTCTCCATGTTCATCGTGGTGCTGGTGATCCTCACCGAGACCACCGCCGACATCATCGCCGTGGGCGAGATCGTCGACACGAAGGTCGACAAGAAGCGCATCGCCGACGGTCTGCGTGCCGACATGGCGGCTTCGGCGGTCGCCCCGCTCTTCAACGGCTTCACCCAGAGCGCCTTCGCCCAGAACGTCGGGCTCGTGGCGATCACCGGGGTCAAGAGCCGCTTCGTGGTCACGGCCGGCGGCGTGATCCTGGTGGTCCTGGGTCTGCTGCCCGTCCTCGGCCGGGTCGTCGCGGCGGTGCCGCCGCCCGTGCTGGGTGGGGCCGGCATCGTGCTCTTCGGCAGCGTGGCCGCCTCCGGCATCCGCACCCTGGCCAAGGTGGACTACAAGAACGGCGCCAACCTGATCATCGTGGCCACCTCCATCGGCTTCGGCATGCTGCCGATCGCCGTCCCGGAGATCTACGCGAACTTCCCGGGCTGGTTCGAGACCATCTTCCACTCCGGCATCAGCTCCGCCGCCGTGATGGCGGTGCTGCTGAACCTGCTCTACAACGAGTTCCGCGCCGGCAATCCGGCGCGGGGCACAGGCTCCGTGTTCGCCAACGCCCCGGTGCGCGCCGTGCGCTACGAGAGCCTGGAGCACCTGCAGGACCACCTGCAGGAGGGCGACACCGTCAAGGACGGCAAGCTCGTGGACTGCGAGGGCAACCCGGTCCCCGTGGTCACCGCCGCCGGCGAGATCATCGACACCAGGGTCTGCAAGCCCCAGGACGGCCCCGGCGGCTCGTCCGCGCACTGACCCGCCGGCGAACCTCCACCGGTCTTCTGCGGCGCCGGGGATCCCGGCGCCGCAGGAGGCCGGTCGGACATGTCTCTCCTCCACCCCTGACTTTCTCCACCCATGACCACTGAGAAAGAGTTGACGTGACCCCTGAGCACATGGTTGAACACCGCAACCGGCCGACCCCCGACGCCCCGGACAGCACATCGGCCGCAGCCGCGCAGTGGCTGGGTTCGTTCGAGGACCTCATCGAGAAGCAGGTGCGGGAGCGGACGCAGTACCTCCTGCAGTCGTCGGCACCACGACCCGGGTCCGGGGTCTCGGCCGCCTCGACGGTCACCACGGACTACGTCAACACGATCCCCGTGGACCAGGAGCCGGAGTTCCCGGGCGACGAGGAGATCGAGCGCACCTACCGCCGCTGGGTGCGCTGGAACGCCGCCGTGATGGTGCACCGGGCCCAGCGTCCCGAGATCGGCGTGGGCGGTCACATCTCCACCTACGCCGGCGCGGCCACCCTCTACGAGGTCGGCTTCAACCACTTCTTCCGCGGCCCCGACCATCCCGGCGGCGGGGACCAGGTCTTCTTCCAGGGCCACGCCTCCCCGGGCATGTACGCCCGGGCGTTCCTGGAGGGCCGGCTCACCGAGGAGCAGCTGGACGGCTTCCGGCAGGAGAAGTCCAAGGGCAGCGATGGCATCCCGTCCTACCCGCACCCCCGCTCCATGCCCGACTTCTGGCAGTTCCCGACCGTGTCCATGGGCATCGGCCCGATGAACGCGATCTACCAGGCGCAGTTCAACCGCTACCTGCACCACCGCGGGATCAAGGACACCTCCGAGCAGCACGTGTGGGCGTTCCTGGGCGACGGCGAGATGGACGAGCCGGAGTCGCGCGGCCTGCTGCAGCTGGCCGCCAACGACAAGCTCGACAACCTCACGTTCGTCGTCAACTGCAACCTGCAGCGCCTGGACGGGCCGGTGCGCGGCAACGGCAAGATCGTCCAGGAGCTCGAGGCCTTCTTCCGCGGCGCCGGCTGGAACGTGGTCAAGGTGCTGTGGGGACGGGAGTGGGACCCCCTGCTGGCGGCCGACACGAACGGCGAGCTGGTACGGGTCATGAACGAGACCCTCGACGGGGACTACCAGACCTTCAAGGCGGAGTCCGGCGGGTTCGTCCGTGACCACTTCTTCGGCCGGTCCACCACGACCAAGGAGCTCGTCGCGGACATGACCGACGACGAGATCTGGGCCCTCAAGCGCGGCGGCCACGACTACCGCAAGGTTTATGCCGCCTACCGGGCGGCCGCCGAGTTCCGGGGCAAGCCCACGGTGGTGCTCGCGATGACGGTGAAGGGCTACGGTCTGGGCGCCTCCTTCGAGGCGCGCAACGCGACCCACCAGATGAAGAAGCTGACCATGGAGGACCTCAAGGCCTTCCGCGACCACCTGCGCATCCCGATCACCGACGAGCAGATCGCCGACGACCTCTACGGCGCGCCCTACTACCACCCCGGCCCCGACGCCCCGGAGATCCGGTACCTGTTGGAGCGCCGGAGGGAGCTCGGTGGAGGCCTGCCGACGCGCCGGGCCCGGCACGCGCCTGTGGCGCTGCCCGGGGACGACGCCTACCGGTCCGCGAAGAAGGGCTCGGGCAAGCAGATGGCGGCCACCACCATGGCCTTCGTGCGCGTCCTCAGGGATCTCATGCGGGCCAAGGAGTTCGGCCACCGGATCGTGCCCATCGTCCCCGACGAGGCCCGCACCTTCGGCATGGACTCGTTCTT
>NZ_JAVKPV010000042.1:0-881 GCF_040981075.1 Kocuria sp. CPCC 205263
CTCAAGGACGGTCTGCTGTCCTTCCCCGTCACCGCGTTCGACCAGGACCTGCTCTTCGACGAGAGCGCCTACCGCCAGCACCTGGCCTGGCAGGCCTCCTACCCCGTGGCCGGGCTCTTCGCCGCCGGCGGCACCGGGGAGGGCTTCTCCCTCACCCCCGAGGAGACCGCCACCGTGGTGGCCGCGGCCGTTCACGAGGTCGGGCACCGGGTCCCCGTGCTGGCCCCGGCCGCCGGCAACACCGCCCAGGCCGTGCGCAACGCCGCCGACGCCGCCGCCGCCGGCGCCGAGGGCCTGCTGCTGCTGCCCCCCTACCTCACCGAGTGCGACCAGGAGGGTCTGCTCGCCCACGCCTCGGCCGTCTGCGCGGCCACCGACCTCGGGGTCATCGCCTACAACCGGGCCAACGCCATCTACTCGGCCGAGACGATCGCCCGGCTGGCCGAGCGGCACGAGAACTTCATCGGCTTCAAGGACGGCGTCGGCGACATCGAGCACCTCACCAAGGTCTACGCCACCAACGGGGACCGGCTGTTCTACCTGGGCGGGCTGCCCACCGCGGAGACCTTCGCCCTGCCCCTGCTGCAGCTGGGGATGAGCACCTACTCCTCGGCGATGTACAACTTCGTCCCCGAGTTCGCCCTGGAGTTCTACCGCGACGTCCGCGCCCAGGACCGGGTCGCCGTCACGGACAAGCTCAACCGGTTCGTGCTGCCCTACATCGAGATCCGCGACCGGGTGAAGGGCTACGGGGTCTCCATCGTCAAGGGCGGGCTCAAGGCCGTGGGCCGGCCCGCCGGCGGGGTGCGCCCCCCGCTGCAGGACCTCACCGAGACCGACCTCGCCGACCTCACCGCCCTCATCGACGCCCTCCCCACCGG
>NZ_JAVKPV010000012.1:0-89524 GCF_040981075.1 Kocuria sp. CPCC 205263
TAGGCGCTCTCGTCGAAGAGCAGGTCCTGGTCGAACGCGGTGACGGGGAAGGACAGCAGACCGTCCTTGAGCTTGTCCGCCAGTTCCTGGGGCGTGTGTGTGGCCACGGTCGTCGTCCTTCGTATGGGTCGAGGTGAGGCGTTCTGCCTGTGAATCACGTCTCACCCTAGGGAGGACTTTTGATGCTGTCCAAGGCCGTTTTTGAATGGAGTCATGCACTGAGGGCATCGATTGCTGGGCTCAGTGCGGCTGGGTGCGCAGGAGGTCGAGCAGATGGTGCAGGGCGGGATTCTTCGAGGTGCGGTCCCACAGGGCGTGCAGCTCGACGGAGCCCGAGGAGCTGCTGGCCAGCCGGTGGTAGGACACACCGTCGATGCCGAGCAGCCGGGCGGACTCCGGGACGAAGGCGATTCCTCGCCCCGCGGCCACGAGCGCCACCATGGTGAGGACCTGGCTGACGGTGTGGACGACGTTGCGGTGCTCCACCTCCACGAGCCGCACCACGTGGTCGTAGAAGTACCGCGCCTTGGTGGGGGAGTGCATGATCAGCGGGAGGTCCTTGAGGTCGGCCGACGTGACGGGCCGCCTGAGGGTGCTCAGCGGGTGGTCGGCCGGGGCGGCGACGTACAGGTCCTCGGCGAGCAGCAGCTGCGACTCGAAGAGCTCCGTGTCGAAGGGCGGGCGGGCGAGCCCGAGGTCGAGGTCGCCGTTCTCGAGCGCCTGCAGCTGCTCGCCGGTCACCAGTTCCTGCAGGTCGACGTCGACGTCCGGCAGCACCCGCTCGATCTCGCTGAGCAGCGGTCCCAGCAGGCTGAACCCGGAGGCCGCCGTGAAGCCGATCCGCAGCACGCCCGAGCGCCCGGCGGCGATCCGCCGCGCCAGCAGCGGCGCCCGGTCGGCGGCGACCACCAGCTTGCGGGTCTCGACCAGGAACGCCCGCCCGGCGGCCGTGAGCGCCACCCGGCGGTTGTCCCGCTCCAGGAGCTCGACCCCCACCGTCTTCTCGAGCTTCTGGATCTGGCGGCTCAGGGGAGGCTGCGTCATGTTGAGCCGCACGGCGGCGCGGCCGAAGTGCAGCTCCTCCGCGACGGCGATGAAGCTCCGTGCCTGATCGAGTGTGAACATCATGTCCTCCGGGTATTACTCAATGCACGAATTGGCTTGGACAGGCATCATCATCCCTCTTTAGGCTCGGGAACCGATCCGCTTGTGATGCCACTCACAGAGGTGCGAGTCCTCTCGCGCCCCGGTCCGGTGGTTCCGATCCCTCACCCCTTCAGGAGAACCCATGAAGAACACCTCGTTCCGCACGGCGCTCGTCGGCGTCACCGCAGCGACCTCGCTCCTCGCGCTCAGCGCGTGCGGCGGCAACGTCGGCGGGGGCGGCAGCGCCTCCGGGGCGGACTTCCCGACGGATCCCATCACCCTGACCGTGGGCCAGGCCGCCGGCGGATCCACCGACCTCATCGCCCGCGCCGTGTCCGACGCCGCCACGGAGGACCTCGGGGTCCCGATGCCGGTCGTGAACAAGCCCGGCGCCAACGGCGCCCTCGCCACCCAGGAGGTCGCCGGCGCGTCCCCCGACGGTCAGAACCTGGTGCTGCTCAACGCCTCGCTGATCACCATCACGCCGCTGGCCGTGGGCGAGGAGGAGGCCGTGTCCCTGGACGACGTCGAGGTGCTCAAGGGCCTGTCCCAGGACGACTACGTGATGGTCGCGAGCAAGGAGTCCGGCTTCGGGACCCTCGAGGACGTGGAGAGCGCCTCCGGCACGTTCAGCTACGGCACCACCGGCGTGGGCACCGGCTCCCAGCTGGCCCAGACCGTGCTGTTCGCGCAGGCCGACATCACCGGCACCGAGGTGCCCTTCGACTCCGGCTCCCCGGCGCTGACTGCCGTGCTCGGCGACCAGGTGCAGGTCGCCACCGTCCAGCTGGGCGAGGCCAAGCCGCAGATCGACGCCGGCGAGGTGACGCCGATCGTGGTGTTCTCCGAGGAGCGCAACGAGTTCCTGCCCGATGTGCCCACCGCCGTCGAGTCCGGCTACGACGTCCCCGTCTCCCAGTACCGGGCGGTGGCCGCTCCCGAGGGGCTCCCGGACGACGTCAAGGCGCGGCTGGTCGAGGCCTTCGATGCCGCCGTGCAGTCGGAGACCTACCAGGACTTCAACGAGCAGAACCTGCTCACCCCGTGGGAGGTCTCCGGCGAGGAGGTCGAGGCGGAGTGGACCGAGCTCGCCGAGCGCTACGAGCAGCTCGTCGAGGAGCACGACATCTCCCTCGCCGAGTAGGGACCGGCGCCGCCATGACGACCACCACGGCCATGACGACCACCACAGCCAGGAGCGACTCCATGAAGCAGTCCCGCCCGGACGACACGGCCTCCGTCGCCGACGTCCTCCACGACCCGGAGACGGCGGTCGAGGAGCTCACCCCGGAGCAGCTCGCCGCCCAGTGGGAGGCCGAGGGGCCCCCGCCCGGCGGCCGCGCGGCGGCCCTCGGCTCGACCCTGGCGGTCACGGTGCTGGCGGCTGCTGCGGCCGTGCTGTCCCTGCGCATGGGACTGGGCACACCGCAGCAGCCGGCCCCCGGCATGTGGCCGTTCGTGGTGAGCGTCGTGGCCGTCGTGATCGGCCTGTCCCACCTGGTCCTGGGCCGGCGCGGAGGAGAGGGGGAGAAGTTCACCCGGGAGTCGCTGCTGGCCGCCTGCGGGCTCGTGACCCTCGTGGGGCTGGTGCTGCTCATGCCCGTGATCGGCTTCGAGATCCCCGCCCTGCTCCTGTCCTTCGTCTGGATGAAGTTCCTGGGCGGCGAGACGTGGCGGGCCGCGACCCTGTACTCCGCGCTCGTCGTCGTCGCCTTCTACCTGATCTTCATCACCGCCCTCGGTACGTCGATCCCGCACCTGTTCTGACGGCCGCCGCCACGGCGGCCACCGACCAAAGGCTCCCGCATGGACTTCCTGCAACCCGCCCTGGACGGCTTCGGCGTCGTCCTCCAACCGACCAACCTCCTGTACTGCCTCCTGGGCGTGACCATCGGCATGCTGATCGGCGTGCTGCCCGGCCTGGGCCCCGCCGCGACCATCGCCATCCTGCTGCCGCTGACCTACGGCATCGAACCGGTGACGGCGATCATCATGCTGGCCGGCATCTTCTACGGGGCCCAGTACGGCGGGACCATCACCTCCGTGCTGCTCCGGCTGCCCGGCGAGGCCAGCTCCGTGGTCACGGTCTTCGACGGCTACATGCTGGCCAAGCAGGGCCGAGCCGGCACCGCGCTGGGCATCGCCGCGATCGGCTCCTTCATCGGCGGCACCGTCGCGATCGTCGGCCTCACCTTCCTGGCCCCGCTCGTCGCCGGCTTCGCCCTCGACTTCGGTCCGCCCGAGTACACCGCGCTCGCCCTGCTCGGCATCCTGCTGGTGGCCACCATCAGCAACGGCAACAAGTCCAAGGCGCTGATCGCCGCGTGCTTCGGGCTGCTGCTGGCCACGGTCGGCCGCGACGTCTTCACCGGAGCCGAACGGCTCACGTTCGGCAACCTCAACCTGGCCGACGGCATCGACTTCGTGCCCGTGGCCATGGGGCTGTTCGGCCTCGGCGAGATCCTGCACAACCTGGAGGAGCGCCACCGTGCGGCCAAGGCGCCCGACAAGGTCTCCAACGTCTGGCCCTCCCGGGCGGATCTCAAGCAGTCGTCCGGGGCCATCGGCCGCGGCTCGGTCCTGGGCTTCTTCCTCGGCATCCTGCCCGGCGGCGGCGCCACGATCTCCTCGATGGCCGCCTACGCCATGGAGAAGAAGCGGGCCAAGCAGCCCGAGCGCTTCGGCCGGGGCGCCATCGAGGGCGTCGCCGGACCGGAGACCGCCAACAACGCGGCGGCCACCAGCTCCTTCATCCCCCTGCTCACCCTGGGCATCCCGGCCAACGCCACGATGGCCCTGATGTTCGGCGCCCTGCTCATCCAGGGTGTCACGCCGGGCCCGCAGCTCGTCCAGCAGGACCCCGAGCTGTTCTGGGGCGTGGTCAACTCCATGTACGTCGGCAACATCCTGCTGCTGATCATGTCGATCCCGTTGATCGGGGTCTTCGTGCGCATCCTCCGGGTGCGGGGCGCCATCCTCGCCCCCATCACCGTGCTCATCACGATGCTGGGCGCCTACACGATCAACAACTCGATGTTCGACGTCATGCTCGTCGTGGTCTTCGGCGCCGTCGGCTACCTCATGAAGAAGTTCGGCTTCGAGCCCGGCCCCCTGGTGCTGGCCTTCGTCCTCGGCTCCCTGCTGGAGTCCAACCTGCGCCGCTCCCTGCTCGTCTTCGAGGGAGACGTCACCGGGTTCTTCACCCGCCCCATCTCGGCGACCCTGCTGCTGCTGTTCGTGCTCGTCGCCGTTCTGCCCGTCATCCAGTCCGCCCTCCGCCGTCGCAGCGCCTCCGGGATGTCCCCCGCGGGACCGTCCGCCGAGGACACCGACCGCACCCCTGTCAAGGAGAACGCATGAGCATCCTCGTCGGTTACGTCCCCACACCCGTCGGCGAGGCCGCCGTCCGGGCCGCCATCGAGGAGGCCCGGCTGCGGGGGGAGCGGTTGCTGATCGTCAACTCCGTGCGCGAGGGCGCCCTGGCGGACAAGTCGGTCGCCTCGGACGACGACCTGCGCCGCGTCACCTCCGCCGCCGAGTCCGCCGGCGTCCCGCACACCGTGCTCCAGCCGTCCCACCGGGACGACCTCGCCCAGGAGATCCTCGATCTCGCCCGCGAGCACGACGTGTCCCGGATCGTCATCGGCCTGCGCCAGCGCTCCCAGGTGGGGAAGTTCATCATGGGCTCGCACGCCCAGCGGATCCTCCTGCAGTCCGACCGGCCGGTCCTGGCCGTGAAGGCCGGGGAGGCGCACCTCTGAGCCCCACCCCCGCACGACCGGGGCGCCGCCGCCGGACAGGAGTCCGGCGGCGGCGCCCTCGGTCGTGGCGCGGTCAGGCGCTCTCGCGCCGCACGATGTCGCCCACCACGTGCTCGATCCGGACCTGGTCGTGGCTCAGGGCGATGTCCGCGGCGGTCTCCCCGATCTGCTCCAGGGGGAAGCGCACGGTGGTCAGGCCCGGGGAGAAGTCCCGCAGGTTGGGGATGTCGTCGAAGCCGGCCACCCGCAGGTCGTCCGGCACCACGAGCCCGGCGTGCCGGAAGCCCGCGATCGCGCCGAGCGCCATGACGTCGTTGCCGACCACGACCGTGAGCCCGCGCACGGCGGCGGCTCCGAGCCGGTCCACCAGCGCCCGTGCGGCCTCGTAGCCGCCCTGGCTGTTGAAGTCCTCCGTGACCTCGGCCTCCGGCTCCAGGCCCGCCCGCTCGAGGGCCGCGCGGAAGCCCGCCCGGCGCTCCGCCGCGCTGGCGAGCTCGTCCGGCCCGCCGAGGAAGGCGAAGCGGGTCCGGCCCGTCCCGATCAGCATGTCCGTCAGGTCGTCGCCGGCGCTGCGGTTGTCGATGGTGACGGCGCCGGCGCCCTCGAGCCAGGCCTGGCCGATGGTCACCACCCGGCCGCCGTTCTTCTGGTAGCGGGTGAGCTCGGCGAGCAGCCGGGGGTCGATCTCCCGCCGCCGCGAGCCCGCCATGATGATCGCGTCGGTGCGGTGGGACGCGAAGGCCGCGACGGCGTCGAGCTGGTCGGTGCCGTCGGTCGCGGCCAGCAGCAGCTGGTGCCGGTCCGCGCGGGCCCGGCGCTGCACGCCCTTGGCGATCGAGGAGAAGTAGGGGTCGGCGATGTCGTGGACCACGAGCCCCACCAGTCCGGTGGTGGACCGCGCCAGCGCCTGCGCCTGGGCGTTGGCCACGTAGCCGAGGGACTCCGCGGCGTCCCGGACGCGCTCCGCGATGTGCTCGGCCGGCCGGCGGTCCGACCCGTTGAGCACCCGGGAGGCCGTGGCCAGGGACACCCCGGCCTCCCGGGCCACCTGGGAGAGGGTCACTGCGCTCATCGTCCGGTCCTGCTTCCTCCTCACCGCATCCGGTGGGCGTCTCGCCCCCGCGCCGGGGAGTCCGGGGCCGGGAACGTGTTGACAATCACACTGAGCCAACCCTAGAGTGGAAAGCGCTTTCCTACAAATTTCCCGAATCCTCTGGAGTTGATGATGTCCGAGCCCCGAGTTCTCCGCATCGCCATGAACGGCATCACCGGCCGCATGGGCTACCGCCAGCACCTGCTGCGCTCGATCCTGCCCATCCGGGACCAGGGAGGAGTGACCCTGCCGGACGGCACCCGCGTGACCGTCGAGCCGATCCTCGTGGGCCG
Organism: Kocuria sp. CPCC 205263; assembly: GCF_040981075.1. Taxonomy (NCBI): domain Bacteria; kingdom Bacillati; phylum Actinomycetota; class Actinomycetes; order Micrococcales; family Micrococcaceae; genus Kocuria; species Kocuria sp. CPCC 205263. Next base: position 6,294 of record NZ_JAVKPV010000012.1, read on the forward strand.
CAACGAGGCCAAGGTCGCCGAGCTGGCGCGCCGGCACGGCGTGGAGCACTGGACCACCGATCTCGACGCGGTCATCGAGGACCCCACCGTGGACGTGGTCTTCGACGCCTCCATGACCAGCCTCCGGGCCGAGACCCTCAAGAAGGCCATGCGCGCCGGCAAGCACGTCTACACCGAGAAGCCGACCGCCGAGACCCTGGACGAGGCGGTGGAGCTGGCGCAGATCGCCCAGGAGCGAGGCGTCACCGCCGGCGTGGTCCACGACAAGCTCTACCTGCCCGGTCTCGTGAAGCTGCGGCGGCTCGTGGACGAGGGCTTCTTCGGCCGGATCCTGTCCCTGCGCGGCGAGTTCGGCTACTGGGTCTTCGAGGGCGAGCACCAGGAGGCCCAGCGCCCGTCCTGGAACTACCGGCGCGAGGACGGCGGGTCCATGACCGTCGACATGTACTGCCACTGGAACTACGTCCTCGAGGGCATCGTGGGCCCGGTCCGGTCCGTCACCTCGACCGCCGTGACGCACATCCCCGCGCGGTGGGACGAGCAGGGCCACGAGTACCCGGCCACCGCGGACGACGCCGCCTACGGCGTCTTCGAGCTCGAGACCCCGGACGGCGACCCCGTGGTCGCCCAGATCAACTCCTCCTGGGCCGTGCGCGTGTACCGCGACGAGCTGGTGGAGTTCCAGGTGGACGGCACCCACGGCTCGGCGGTCGCCGGGCTGAACAAGTGCGTGGCCCAGCAGCGGGCCCACACGCCCAAGCCGGTCTGGAACCCGGACCTGCCCGTCACCGAGTCCTTCCGCGACCAGTGGCTGGAGGTGCCGGCCAACGCGGAGCTGGACAACGGCTTCAAGGCGCAGTGGGAGGAGTTCCTGGCCGACGTCGCAGCGGGCCGCGAACACCGGTTCGGGCTGCTCTCCGCCGCGCGCGGGGTGCAGCTGGCCGAGCTGGGCCTGCGCTCCTCGGCCGAGCGCCGCACCATCGACATCCCGGCGATCGAGCTGTCCCCGGCCGAGCGGCGCACCGCCGAGGCCGTCCGGTGAGCGCCGTGCTCCTGCCCGACGGCAGCGGATCCCGCACCGAGCACGTGCTCTCCGGACCGGGGAGCTGGACCCGGCCGCAGGCGCCCCTCACCGCGCGCAAGGCCTACGCCGCCGCGCACGTGGTGCCCCTGGTGCTCGCGGACAACACCCCCGGGGCGCCGGCGCAGCTGGACTGGGACGCGACCCTGGGCTTCCGCCACGACATCTGGTCCTACGGGCTGGGCGTGGCCGACGCCATGGACACCGCCCAGCGGGGGATGGGCCTGGACTGGCCGGCCACCCAGCAGCTGATCCGGCGCTCGACCGCCGAGGCCTCGGCGGCGCTGGCCACCGGCAACCCGGCCCTGGCGGGCAGGACCGTCCGCGACCTCATCGCGTGCGGGGCGGGCACGGACCAGCTGGACCCGGCGGGCGTCACGCCCGGCGAGACCGGGCTGCGCGCCGTGCTCGAGGCCTACCGGGAGCAGGTCGAGGTGGTCGAGGGCGCCGGGGCGAAGGTCATCCTGATGGCGTCCCGCGCACTGGTGCGGGCCGCCCAGGACGCCGACGACTACCTGCGGGTCTACTCCCAGCTGCTGGGCGAGGCCCGGCATCCCGTGGTCCTGCACTGGCTCGGGACGATGTTCGACCCGGCGCTGGCCGGCTACTGGGGCAGTGACGCGGTGGACACGGCCACGGAGACCTTCCTCGAGCTCATCCGGTCCCACCCGGGGCAGGTCGACGGCGTCAAGGTCTCCCTCCTGGACGCCGCGCACGAGACCCGGCTACGGGCGGCGCTGCCGGAGGGGGTCCGCCTCTACACCGGCGACGACTTCAACTACCCCGAGCTCATCGACGGCGACGGCACCCGGCACTCCGACGCGCTGCTGGGGATCTTCGCCGGCATCTACCCGGCGGCGTCCACCGCGCTGCAGGCCTACGACGCCGGGGAGCCCGGCCGGGCGCGGGCGATCCTCGACGCCACGGAGGAGCTCGGGCGCCACGTCTTCAGCGCCCCGACCTTCTACTACAAGTGCGGCATCGCGTTCCTGTCCTGGCTCAACGGCAGCCAGCCGGGGTTCCAGATGGTCGGCGGACTGCACTCGGGCCGCTCCGTGCCGCACCTGGTCGAGGTGTTCAGGCTGGCCGACCGGGCCGGGCTGCTGCTCGACCCGGAGCTCGCCGCGCGGCGGATGAGCACCTTCCTCGACGCGGCGGGCCTCGGCGCGCCGGTCCTCGCACCGGCTCTCGTGCCGGCTGGCAGCACCGGAGGTGCGGCATGAGCGCGGACTTCCAGCTGTCGCTGAACACGGGCACCACCCGCGGCCTGACCCTGCAGCAGGCGGTGGACGCCACCGCCCGCGCCGGGCTGGGGCACATCGGCGTGTGGCGCGACCGCGTGGCCGAGGCAGGGCTCGAGAACGCGGCCCGGATCATCGAGCAGGCCGGGCTGCAGGTCTCCAGCCTGTGCCGCGGCGGCTTCCTCACGGCGGCCGACGAGGCCGGGCAGCGGGCCGCCCTCGAGAGCAACCGGGCCGCGATCCGGGAGGCCCAGGTCCTGGGCACGAGCGAGCTGATCATGGTCGTCGGCGGCCTGCCCGCCGCCGCCCACGTCCTGGGCGGCGAGGGCGACCGGGGCGACAAGGACGTCGTGGCGGCCCGCGAGCGCGTGGCCGAACGGCTCGCCGAGCTCGTCCCCTACGCCCTCGAGCACGGGGTGCGCCTCGTGCTCGAGGCGCTCCACCCCATGTACGCGGCCGACCGGGCCGTGCTCTCCACGCTCGGGCAGGCCCTGGACCTCGCCGCCCCGCACCCGGTGGACGCCGTGGGCGTGGTGGTGGACACCTTCCACGTCTGGTGGGACCCCGGGCTGGAGACCCAGATCGCCCGGGCCGGCGCGGAGGGCCGGCTGGCGTCCTACCAGGTCTGCGACTTCAACCTGCCGATCGCCTCCGACGCCCTGCTCTCCCGCGGGATGATGGGGGACGGGGTGATCGACTTCGGCTCGATCGGGCGCTGGGTCGCCGCCGCCGGCTACACGGGCCCGGTCGAGGTCGAGATCTTCAACCAGGAGATCTTCGACCAGGACCCGGACGTCGTGCTCGCCGTGATGAAGGAGCGCTGGGAGTCCCTGGTGCTGCCGTCCCTGACCGGCGCACCCGCCCGCGCCACGGCCTGACGTGGGGCCGCACGAGCTCAGTGAGCGGCCCCGGGTGGTCGTGGCCCCGGACAAGTTCAAAGGGTCGCTGACGGCGGCCGAGGCCGCCGCCGTGCTCGCGGCCGGGGTGCGCGAGCACCGGCCCGGGGCCCGGATCCGGGCGGTGCCCCTGGCCGACGGGGGCGAGGGCACGGTCGACGCCGCGGTGGCGGCCGGGGCGCGGCTGCGCCGCACCCTCGTCCGGGGCGCCGTGGAGGGCAGGGTGCGGGCGCGCTGGGCGCTGCTCACGGCGCCCTCCGGCGCCACCACCGCGGTCATCGAGTCCGCCCAGGCGAGCGGGCTGGACCAGGTGCGCCCGAGTCCGGCGACGGCCCGGGCGGCGCACAGCTACGGCTGCGGCCAGCTGATCCGGGCGGCGCTGGACGCCGGGGCGACCGACGTCGTCGTCGGGCTCGGCGGCTCGGCGATGACGGACGGGGGCTCGGGCGCCCTGCGGGCGCTCGGCCTGGACGTCCTCGACGACGACGGCGCGCCCGTCCCCCTGGGCGGGGAGGGGCTGCTGTCCGCCGCCCGCCTGGACGCCTCCGCCCTGGACCCGAGGCTGCGCACGGTGCGGCTGCGGCTGGCCGTGGACGTGCAGAACCCGCTGCACGGCCCCGACGGGGCCGCGCACGTCTTCGCCCCGCAGAAGGGCGCGAACCGCGCCGCCCGGCGCGAGCTGGACGCCGCGCTCCGGCGCTGGGCCGGGCTGCTGGCCGGTCTCGAGGGCGCCCGTCCGTTCCTGCTCCCGGGGGCCGGCGCCGCCGGCGGCTTCCCGTCCGGCTTCCTGGCCCTGACCCCGGCGACGCTCGAGCGCGGCTTCGACCTCGTGTCCTCCCTCGTGGGGCTCGAGGAGCAGCTCGAGGATGCGGACCTGCTCGTCGTCGGCGAGGGGTCGCTGGACGCCCAGTCGCTGCAGGGCAAGGCGCCGCTCGCCGCGGCCGCGCTCGCCGCGGCCCGGGGCGTGCCCGTCGTCGCCGTGGCGGGCCGGCTGGACCTGTCCGCGGAGCAGCTGCGCGGCGCGGGGGTCCTGGCGGCGGCCTCGCTCGTGGGCGTCGCGCCGTCCGTCCGGGCCGCGCAGGACGAGGCGGGGCGCTACGGCCCGCCGGCCACCGTCGAGGCGCTGCGGCTCCTGGCCGGGCTCCCGTCCGACGGCGGGTCGGCCCCGCGACGGGTGCCGACACAACCGTAGATTGTGGTTGACGTCACAGGAACCGGCCACTAGCCTGAACGCAACGCAGCTCTGGAAAACGCTTTCCCACCCGCTCCGAGGAGATACCGATGACAACGAGGCACATCGACACCGAACCGCTCCGGGTCTCCCGGGCGCGGCTGCGCCGAGGGGCGGTCCCGGCATGAGCGTCGTCGAGGAGCTGACCCGGGAGGGCCTGCCCGGGAAGCGGGCCAAGGGTGCGGCCGGCCGGAGGAGGACCCGCGCCGACCGGCGGGACAACAAGGCCGCAGCGGTCTTCCTGGCACCGTGGATCGTGGGGCTGGTGGTCATCACCCTGGGCCCCATGCTGATGTCCCTCTACCTCTCCTTCACCGACTACAACCTCATGCGGGCGCCCGACTGGATCGGGACGGAGAACTTCTCCCGGATGCTGGCGGACGAGCGGCTGCACAACTCGCTGCAGGTGACCTTCACGTACGTGCTCGTCGGGGTGCCGCTGCAGCTCATGCTGGCCCTGGCGATCGCCATGGTCCTCGACCGGGGCCTGCGCGGCCTCGCGTTCTACCGCTCCGTCTTCTACCTGCCCTCGCTGCTCGGCTCCTCGGTGGCCATCGCCATCCTCTGGAAGCAGCTCTTCGGCACCACCGGACTGGTCAACCAGCTCCTGGCCCTCGTGGGCATCGAGGGCATCGGCTGGATCGCCGATCCCCGGACCGCGCTCGGCAGCATCATCCTGCTGCACGTGTGGACCTTCGGGGCGCCGATGATCATCTTCCTCGCGGGCCTGCGCCAGATCCCCACCATGTACTACGAGGCGGCCTCCATCGACGGCGCCGGGAAGATCACAAAGTTCTTCCGGATCACGCTGCCGCTGCTGAGCCCGATCATCTTCTTCAACCTGGTGCTGCAGATCATCCAGGCGTTCCAGTCCTTCACGCAGGCGTTCATCGTCTCCGGCGGCCGCGGAGGTCCGTCCGACTCGACGATGTTCTTCACGCTGTACCTGTACCAGACGGGCTTCGGCCGCTTCGACATGGGCTACGCCGCGGCCATGGCCTGGCTGCTGCTCCTCATCATCGGGGCGTTCACCGCCCTCAACTTCATCGCGTCTAAGTATTGGGTGTTCTACGATGACTAATTCGACAATCGCCGACAGCGCCGTCCGGACGGCCGACCAGGACCTCGTCCCGGCGCAGACCGAGGGCTCGCAGAGCGCCCCGGCGCCGAAGCCCCGCGGTCCGGGGACCCGGGCACGGATCCGCTCCCTGCTCAAGCACCTGGCGCTGATCCTCACCGGCGGCGTGATGATCTACCCGCTGCTGTGGATGGTGGCCAGCTCCCTGCGCCCCGACGACATCATCTTCCGCGAGCCCGGGATCCTGCTGCAGACGCTCGAGACCGCGAACTACTCGGACGGGTGGGGCGCCCTGTCCAGCCCGTTCAGCGTGTACCTGTTCAACTCCGCGGTGGTGGTGCTCGGGTGCATCGTCGGCAACCTGGTCTCCTGCTCCATGGCGGCCTACGCCTTCGCCCGGCTGGAGTTCCGCTTCAAGAAGCCGGCCTTCGCCCTCATGCTCCTCACCATCATGCTGCCGTTCCACGTGGTGATCGTGCCGCAGTACATCATGTTCTCCCAGATCGGGTGGGTGAACACCTTCTGGCCCCTGATCGTGCCGAAGCTGCTCGCCACCGACGCGTTCTTCGTGTTCCTCATGGTGCAGTTCATCCGCGGCATCCCGAAGGACATGGACGAGGCGGCGCGGATCGACGGCGCCGGGCACGCCCGGATCTTCGGGCAGATCATCCTGCCGATGATGGTCCCGGCCCTGGCCACCACCACGATCTTCACGTTCATCTGGACCTGGAACGACTTCTTCAGCGCCCTGATCTACCTGACCGACCCGAACATGTTCACCGTCCCCGTGGCGCTGCGGGCCTTCGTGGACGCCTCCGGGGAGTCCTCGTGGGGATCCCTGTTCGCGATGTCGATCGTGTCCCTGCTGCCGGTGTTCATCGCCTTCCTCGTGGGACAGAAGTTCCTCGTGAAGGGCATCGCCACCACGGGCATCAAGTAGCCGGCGACGGGCCCCGAGCAGGGCCCCCGGTGTCCCCGGCCCGCCCGGGCCGGGGACACCCGGCCGCCCGGCCCGCACCCCCGCACACCCCTCCAGAACCAGGAGCAACCGATGGACAGCGCAGCACACAGCGGCACGGACGGCACGGCACGGCAGGAGAGGCGGACCCGGTACGTCCTGGTCGGCACCGGCAACCGGTGCGAGATGTACCTCCGCTCCCTGCTGGACGACCACGCCGACGTCGCCGAGCTGGTGGCGGTGGGCGACACCAACCCCGGGCGGGCCGAGCACTACCGCCGGCTCGCCGAGGAGACCTCCGGCGTCCGGATCGGCGTCCTGGACCCCGCGGAGCTCACCCGGACGATCCGCGAGCAGGGGATCGACCGGGTCATCATCACCACCCCCGACTTCACCCACGCCGACTACATCTGTCAGACGCTGCGCGCCGGGGCGGACGCCGTCGTCGAGAAGCCCCTGACCGTGGACGCCGAGGGCTGCCGCCGGATCACCGCGGCCGTCGAGGAGACCGGCCGCCACGTAGTGGTCACCTTCAACTACCGGTACTCCCCGCGCAACACCGCCCTCAAGGACGTCGTGCAGTCCGGGGCGATCGGCACGGTCACCTCCGTGGACTTCAGCTGGATGCTCGACACCGTGCACGGCGCCGACTACTTCCGCCGCTGGCACCGGCAGAAGGAGAACTCCGGCGGGCTGCTGGTGCACAAGTCCTCCCACCACTTCGACCTGGTCAACTGGTGGCTGGCCGACACCCCGGAGCGGGTCTTCGCCTCGGGCGGGCTGCGGTTCTACGGCCGGGACAACGCCGAGGCCCGGGCGCGCGCGGGCGCCCCCGCACGGGACGTCGAGGGGGGCGACCCCTTCGCCCTGGACCTGCGCACCGACGAGCGGCTGAGCCGGCTCTACCTCGACCACCAGCACCACGACGGGTACCGCCGGGACCAGGACGTGTTCTCCGACGGGATCAGCATCGAGGACAACCTGGCCCTCGTGGTCGACTACGCCCGCGGCGCCACCCTCTCCTACTCCCTCAACGCGCACTCCCCGTGGGAGGGGTACCGGGTGGCCGTCAACGGCACCGAGGGCCGGGCCGAGCTGGAGGTCGTCGAACGGGCGGCGGTCCTGCCGGCGAGCGGCGGCTCCCCGGTGGACCCCTCGGTCACGGTGGGCCCCCACCGGGGCGGGGCCCGCAGCCGCGGCGAGCGCCTGACCGTCCAGCGCCACTGGGGCGCCGCCGAGGAGGTCGTCATCAGCAACGGAGCGGGCAGCCACGGCGGCGGGGACCGGCTGCTGCTGGCGGACGTCTTCCGCGGCCCCGGCGAGGACCCGTACGGGCGGCCCTCCGGCTACCGGGACGGCGTGGCGGCGGTGGCCGTGGGCATCGCCGGCAACCGCTCCCTCGAGTCCGGGCTGCCCGTCCGGATCGCCGAGCTGGACCTGGGCGCGGCCGCCGGGGCGAGCCGGAGCGAGGTCCCGGCATGAGCCGCGTCCTCGTCACCGGCGGCGCGGGCCGGCTCGGCCGCAGCGTGGTCGCCGGACTGGCGGAGGCCGGCTACGACGTCCTCAGCGTCGACCGGTCCCTGCCCGCCGACCCCGCCGGCTCCCACCCCGCCGTGGAGCACCGCGGCGCGGAGCTCACCGACCCGGACGCCGTGCACGCGCTGATGCGCGCGGCCCGCCCGGACGCCGTGCTCAACCTCGCGGCCATCGCCGTCCCGTTCAGCGCCCCCGAGCACGTCATCCTGCAGACCAACGCGGTGATCGCGCACAACGTGGCCGGCGCGGCGACCGAGGCCGGCGTGCGGCGGATCGTCATGGCCAGCAGCCCCACGGTGCTGGGCTACGGCTCCCCGGCGGGCTGGCTGCCGCCCGCGCTCCCGCTCACCGAGGAGACCCCGCCCCGGCCGTGGCACGCCTACGGGCTGTCCAAGCACGTGGCGGAGCAGGTGGCGCAGATGTTCGCCGCCGCCCGCGGCGAGACCGTGCGCTACGCGTCCTTCCGCCCCTGCTACGTGATCGCCCCCGAGGAGTGGGAGGGCGCCCCGACGCAGCAGGGCCACACCGTGCGGGAGCGGCTCGACGACCCCGCGCTCGCCGCGCCGGCGCTGTTCAACTACGTGGACGCCCGGGACGTCACGGCCTTCCTGGAGGCGCTGCTGGAACGGATGGGCGCGATTTGCAACGGCGACACCTTCCTGGTGGGCGCCGCCGACGCCCTGGCCCGGCGCCCGCTCGCGGAGCTGCTGCCCGAGTTCGTCCCGGGCAGCGAGCAGCTCGCCGCGGGACTGACCGGGACGGCCCCCGCCTTCAGCATCGACAAGGCCCGCCGGGTCCTGGGCTGGGAGCCGGCGCGCAGCTGGCGCACCGAGCTCCGGGAGGAGCCCGTGGCCGCCGCGGCCGGGGAGCCCGCGGGCGCCGGCCGGCACGGGAAGGACACCGCATGAGCATCGCCGCCCTGCACACGGAGCTCATCACGGCCCGGCTGCCGCGCAGCTGGGGGCCGGAGGCCCCGCAGAACCACCTCGTGGCCGTCACGGTCGTGGCCGACGACGGCGCCACCGGCACGGGCTTCTCCTGGACCCCGACGATCGGGGCGACGGCCGTGAAGGCGCTCCTCGACGACGACCTCGCGGGCTTCGTGCGCGGGCGCACCGAGAACCCCGAGGCCCTCTGGGACGACGCCTGGAAGCACCTGCACGAGGGCGGCGCCGGGCTGACCGGCGTGGCGCTCGCGGGCGTGGACCTCGCGCTGTGGGACCTGCGGGCGCGCCGGGCCGGGGTCTCGATCACCTCGCTGCTGGGCCGCCGGCAGGAGAGCGTGGCCGTCTACGGCTCCGGCGTGAACCTGCACTACACCCTTGAGGAGCTGCAGGAGCAGGTGCGCCGGTGGGTCGCCGCCGGCTTCGGCGCGGTCAAGATCAAGGTGGGCAGGGCCGACCTGCGCGAGGACGTGGAGCGCGTGGCGGCCGTCCGGGAGCTGCTCGGCCCGCACCGCGGGCTCATGGTCGACGCCAACCAGCGGTGGGACCTGCCCACGGCGCGCCGGGCCCTGGACGCCCTCGCCGAGTTCGGGCCGTCGTGGCTGGAGGAGCCGCTGCGCGCCGACGACCTCGAGGGCTACCGGCAGCTGCGCCGGTTCAGCCGGGTCCCCATCGCCCTGGGGGAGAACCTGCACAACGTCTACCGCTTCCGGGACTTCATCACGGCCGGCGCCGTGGACGTCGTCCAGCCGAACATCGTCCGGGTGGGCGGCATCACGCCGTTCCGGCGGATCGTGGAGCTCGCGCGCACGCACAGCGTGGGGATCGCCCCGCACCTGCTGCCGGACCTCTCCGGGCAGCTGGCCCTGACTCTCGCCGAGCCCACCACGGTCGAGGTCGTGGAGGACGCCGGGTTCGCGGACCTCGGGATCCTGGACGGGCCGTCCCCGGTCGTGGTGACCGGCTCGCGGCTGGAGACCCGGGACCTGCCCGGTCTCGGCCTGGTCCTGCAGCAGCAGGCGCTGCCCGCCCTGGACGGTGCGCGTCCCTGAGCACCGGAGCCCGGACCGCCGGAAGGCCCGCACCCCCGGGGGTGCGGGCCTTCCTGCTCGGTGCGGACGGACGGGGCCGCGTCAGCGCTCCAGCACGGCCGGGCGGTCCCGGCCCCGGACCCGGACCACGGGCCAGCGCGGGTCCACGGACAGGGGCACGACGCCGCCGGGACCCAGCAGCACCGTGTCCTCGATCTTCGTGCCCGGCGCGGACGGGTTCCACGTGAAGGCCTGGTGCTCGTGCACGAGGTCCGGCACCCCGGGGGCGAGCCGCGGGTCCCGCCCGGCGTACCCGGCGGGCCCGCCCTGGTGGTGGCGGGTCCACTCCTCGGCGTCGAAGCCGTGGCGCGGATAGGCGTGCCGGAGCACCGGCAGCAGGTCGGCGAGGGGCAGCCCGGGGCGCAGCGCGTCGAGGACGTCGGCCTCGACCTCCGCGATCCTCGCCTCCGCGTCCGTCTCGGCGGGCTCGGCCGGGCCGAAGCGTACCCAGCGGGTCGCGTTGGCGATGAGTCCGCCGCGGCGGGCGCAGACGACCGCCATCGCGCGCCGGCCCAGGGGCCCGGCGGTCGGCAGGGGGTGGCGGTGGGGCAGGCGGTCGGCGCCCCCGCACAGCACCACGACGGGTTCCGCGCCCGCGCGCACCAGGCCGGCGGTCAGCTCGGCGGCGAGCTCCCGCTCGGTGGTGCGCGGGGTCGCCCGGGTCAGCGCCCCGGTCAGCACCGCCGCGGCGTCCCGGCACAGCTGCGCGTAGCGCTGCGCCTCGCCGGGGAGCAGGGATGCCCGCGCCGCCCGCAGCGGTGCGGCGACGCACTCCTCGGCGGCCACGGCCATCGCACGCGCCCCGGGGAACCAGTCCTCCGGCGCCGTGAGGGACCCGTGCCAGGGCACCTCGTGCAGCCGGACGCCCGCGGGCAGCTCCTCGGCCACCAGGCGGGCGGCCTCGTTGGGGGAGGTCACGACCTCGTCGCCGTCCCGGTGCACCAGGACCGCGGCCACCGGCGGACCGGCGAGCGAGACGTGCACGCGCGCGCCGTCGAGGTACCAGGACACGGCGGAGTGGCTCTGCAGCAGCACGGCGTCCACCCCGTGCGCGTCCAGCACCCGCAGGACCCGCCGGCGCTTCTCCGCCCGCTCCGGGGCGCTCACGCGGTCCGGCCCCGGGCCGCGTCCCCGAGCAGGGCCTCCACCCGGGGGGTGTCGAGACGGCCGTCGACGACGAGCACGCGCACCTCCCGCTCGACCGGCCGGTCCGTCGTCGTGGTGACGGGCGCGTCCCAGGCCAGGGCGAGGCCCACCCCCGGGTACCCGGCGTGCCGGACGAACCAGGGGTCGGCCGAGTCGTCGCCGCGCCGCAGGACGAGGGTCGCGGGGCGCCCCGCGAACTCGGCGGAGAACGCCAGCCACGGGGAGGTGCTGCCGTGCACGGCCTGCTCGCCCGCCGCGTCCGCGGTGAACACGTCCGCGTCGGTGCAGGCGGGGAGCCGCCAGAAGAACCCCCCGTAGCCGCCGCCGGCCCGCCCGTTGGAACCGGGGCTGCCGAGCCGCACCGGGTGGTCGCCGGCGGGGGAGAGGCGGAAGCGCAGGCCGAGCTCCCAGGCGTGCTCGTGCACGGGTCGGAACGTCCAGCGGCGCTCCTCGGTCAGCACCGCGGCGCCGTTCGGGCCCGTCCAGGCGAGCTCCTCGTCCAGGCGGTCGCCGGCGTGGTGCGCCGCGACCCGGAGCACGCGGCCGTGGTCCTCCCGCCACACGTAGCGCTGCGCCTCCCGGGTGTAGGTACGCCCGCCCCAGAAGTTGAGGCCGTCCACGTCCTGGAGCGCCGTGCCGACCCCCAGGTGCCAGACGTGGTCCAGGGGCTGCTGGTCCGTGAGGACGACGCCGCCGAGGGTCCGCACGGGGTGCAGGAACGGGCGGGGGGAGGAGGTCGGGGCGACGTCCTCGCCCGTGCGGACCTGCGCGACCTCGCGCTCGCCGAGGAGCACGCTCCCGCTCGTGGCGGCGGGGTTCGCCCAGGGGGCGCCCAGGCCGGCGAAGTCCGACTGCGCCCTGACCGCCCGCGCCGCCCAGTCCTCGATCCCGTCGAGGACGGCGCGCGGTGCCGTCCCGTCCTCCTGGTGCCAGCGGACGTGCTCGGGGGCGATCGGGACGGGGTCCGGGGCGGTGCGGACGGCGTCCAGCACCCGCACGAAGGCCCCCGTGGCGACCAGCGGGCACAGCAGCGCGGTGCCCCGGGCCCGGGCGTCGATCAGGTTCTCGAGCAGGTTCGTGCGCCCGGACTCGACGACCCGCGTCCCCTCCGGGCCCGTGACGGTCAGCCGGTCCTGGGTGTAGTGCAGGACGGCCTGCCCCTCCGTGCCCTCCACGGTGATGAACGGGTCCTGCTGCTCGGCGGCGCACAGGGTCAGGGCGCACGTGACCGGGATCCCGGCCGCGGTGCGCACCCGGACCACCGAGGTGTCGTCGGACTCGATGGCGTTGGCGCGGTAGAGCTCGGTGCGCAGCTCGGCGACGTCCTCGCGGGTGCGGGCGCCGGCGAGGTGCAGGGCGGTCATCACCGCGTGGGCCAGCGGGTTGGTGACCACGCCGTCCACCACGTCCACCCCGCCGATGCGGCGCCGCCCGGCCCACGGGGACCGGGTGAAGTAGTCGGTGTCCCGGGACCACAGCCCCGTGGCGCCCACCGCGCGCAGCCGCCCGATCTCCCCGCTCGCGAGCAGCTGCTCGACGACCTCCAGGGAGTGGGAGCCCAGGCTCTGGAAGCCCACCTGGACGAGCCGGTCCGCCGCCCCGGCGGCCTCGAGGAGACGGTCGAACTGGTCGAGGTTGGCCACGGGGGGCTTCTCGAGCAGGACGTCGGCCCCCATCCGGAGGGCGGCCAGGGCGAGGTCGAAGTGGGTGTCGATGGGGGTGGAGACCACCACGACGTCCACGTCCGGGCCGGCGTCCTCCAGCTGCGCCAGGTCGCCGAACATGGGCACGTCCGGTCCGAGCACCCCGCCGTCGTCGACCCGCCGGTCGACGGCCGCCACCAGGCGGACGCGGCCCTCCTCCTCGAGCCGGCGGATGTTCGCGAGGTGGCGTCCGCCGAAGCCGCCGATCCCCACCAGGCAGACGCGCACGGGTCCCTCCGGCGCGGTGCGGGCGGCGGGGGCGGACACGGTCTGGGTCTGCACAGGTTCTCCTGGATTCGGCGGGCGGGTTCGGCGGGCGGGGGCAGGTGGAGCCGCGGGCGCCGGACGGTGCCGTCCGGCACCCGCGGAGTGTGCGGGGGGTCAGCTGATCGCCGACTCCATCTCGGACATCATGCGCTCGGCGGCCTCCTCGGGGGTCGAGCGCTCGAAGAGCACGTCGAGCTCGTAGCGGTAGATGATCTCCTGCAGGGTGCTGAAGCCCAGCGGCGGGACCGGCAGCGCCTCGCCCAGCTCGGGCTGGATCTCCTCGACGAACTCCGCGGCCGCGGTGTCCGCCTCGCTGAGCTCGGGCAGCACGGCCTCGCGCACCGTCTCGTTGGCGGGCAGGCCGCGGTCCGCGAGGTTGATCTTGCCGGCCTCCTCGCTGTTGACCATGAAGTCGATGAACGCCTTGACCTCCTCGGGGTGCTCGGTGCGGGCGGAGGCGGACATGAACATCGCCGACTTCTGGAAGAGCTGCGCGCCGCCCTCGGTGCCGTCGGTGCTCGGGAAGCGGAGCGGGACCAGCTGGTTGCCGGACGCGGCGTTGAGGGCGCTCAGCTGGTTGGTCCACCACATGCCCATGGCCGCGCCGTTGGTGCCGGTCAGCGACTGGTCGGGGCCCGGCTCCTGGTCCTCCGTGACCACCGAGGCCGGGGGCAGGGCGCCGTCCTCCATCATCTGGTGCCACATGCCCAGGTAGCCGGCGGCGTCGCTGGCCTCGAAGCCGAGCTGCCCCTCGGGCGTGGTGAGCTCCTTGCCCTGCTGGCGCAGCCAGATCTGGAAGCCGGCCGGCTCGTTCGGGCCGCTGGTGCCGTGGACGTCCGTGTTCTCGGCGATCTGCTGGGAGACCTCGGAGAAGTCGTCCCAGGTCCACGTGGAGTCGTCCGGCAGCTCGACCCCGGCCTCCTCGTAGATGGTGGGGTTCGCCATCATCGCCATCACGTTGACGCCCGTGGCCACGCCGAAGAGGCCCTCCTCGGTCCGGCCGCTGTCCACGACGCCCTCGTCGAGCTCGGCGACGTCCACGTCGGAGAGGTCCAGCAGCGCGCCGTTGTCCGCGTACTCGCGCAGGTACTTCTCGTCCATCTGGATGATGTCCGGGGCGTCGCTGGAGGCCGTCTGCGTGGCCAGCTTGTCCCAGTAGCCGCCGAAGTCGCCGTACTCGCCCACGATGGTGACCCCCGGGTTCTGCTCCTCGAAGGCGTCGATGATCTCCTGCGTCTGCTGGTGGCGGGTGTCGGAGCCCCACCAGGCGAAGCGCAGCTCGACGTTGCCGTCGGCGTTCGCGTCGTCGGCGCCGCCGCAGCCGGTCAGGGCCAGCGCCGACACGCTGAGGACGGTGGCGGCCTTCGCGAGGGTTCCCGTTCGCTTCATGCTGATCATGTCTCCTATGGGTCGAGGCAACGCGTTCTGGAAAGCGTTTTCCCGAGCGTAGCTGTGACCTGCCTCACGGGTCAAGAGGTCGCTCGGATTTCGTCGGCCGTGTCGCGCCGGCGCCCGCCGGGGGCGCCGGCCGCGGTGTCTACGACCGGCCGAAGGCCACGCTGTCCGTGGTCCAGGCGCGGGCCTGGCCGCTGAGCGTGACGCCCAGCCCGGGGCGGTCGGGGACGAGCATGCGCCCGTCCCGGGTCTCCAGGCGCTCCTCGAAGAGGGGGTCGAGCCAGTCGAAGTGCTCCACCCACGGCTCGCGCGGATAGGCCGCCGCCAGGTGCAGGTGGATCTCCATGGCGAAGTGGGGGGCCAGCCCCAGTCCGCGCTGGTCGGCCAGGGCCGCCAGGCGCAGGAACTGGGTGATGCCCCCCACGCGCGGGGCGTCGGGCTGGATGATGTCGCAGGCCCGGGCGTCGATGAGCCGGACGTGCTCCGCGACGGAGGCGAGCATCTCGCCGGTGGCGATCGGCGTGTCCAGAGCCGCGGCCAGCTGGGCGTGGCCCTCGGCGTCGTAGGCGTCCAGGGGCTCCTCGATCCAGACGAGGTCGAACTCCTCCAGCCGGCGGCCCATGCGCAGGGCCGTGGCGCGGTCCCACTGCTGGTTGGCGTCGACCATCAGGGGCACGCCCGCACCGATGTGCTCGCGGACGCCCGCCACGCGGCGCAGGTCCTCGGCGGAGTCGGGCAGGCCCACCTTGATCTTGATCCCGCCGATGCCCTCCTCGAGGGAGCGGGTGGCGCGGTCCCGGACCTCCTCCAGGGAGGCGTTGAGGAACCCGCCGGAGGTGTTGTAGGTCCGCACGGAGTCCCGGTGGGCGCCCAGCAGCTTGGCCAGCGGCAGCCCGGCGCGCTTGGCCTTGAGATCCCAGAGGGCCACGTCGATAGCGGCCAGCGCCTGGGTGGCCACTCCGGAGCGGCCCACGGAGGCGCCCGCCCACAGCAGCTTGTCGTACACCCTGGCGATGTCGTTGGGGTCCTCGCCGATCAGGCCCTCCGCCACCTCCTTCGCGTGGGCGTACTGGGCGGGGCCCCCGGCGCGCTTGGAGTAGCTGAAGCCCATCCCGGTGTGCCCCTGCGCCGTGCTGATCTCGGCGAAGAGGAACACGACCTCGGTCATCGGCCGCTGCCGGCCGGTGAAGACCTTGGCGTCGGAGATCGGGGTGCTCAGCGGCAGGGTGGCGGTGGAGAGCTGGACGTGGCGAACCGTGTCCGGGGTGTACGGCATGGCGGGATCCTCGAGGGTCTCGGTGGCGGCGGTCAGAATGAATAGTACAAATAAATAATTTGTATGACTAGTGTTCGCGGGGCACCCCGGGCCGCCCGGCACCGAAACACTCTGTACATAGTTATTGTGACCTGCGACACTGGCGGCGAGACCGTGTGAACCCCACGCCCGCGGCGCGCCCCCGGGCACGCACCGCGGAAAGGATGTGGACCGATGCCGATCGACCCGCCCCACGCCGGACCGGCCGCCGCGCTGCTCCGGGACTTCTCCCTCGAGATGACGGGCAAGGACGTGCCGGCCCTGGAGGAGGCCGCCGCCGTGGTCCCGGCGGGGACCCGGATCAACGTGACCTTCCTCGGCAACGAGGACCTGGGCATGCGCGTGGCCGCGGCCCGCGCGGTGCGCGAGCACGGCTTCGTCCCCGTGCCCCACCTCTCGGCGCGGAGGCTGCGCTCCCAGGGCGAGCTCGAGGAGTTCCTCGCGGCGCTCGCGGAGGTCGGCGCCGCCGAGCACGTGTTCGTGGTGGGCGGGGACCCCGAGACCCCCGAGGGCCCCTACCCGGACTCCCTCTCCGTCATCCGCACCGGAGTGCTCCCGCGGCACGGCGTGCGGGGTGTGGGCGTCAGCGGCTACCCGGAGGGCCACCCCGGCATCGACGACGCCGCCCTCTGGTCCGCCCTGATCGACAAGACCGCCGCGATCCGCGAGCAGGGCCTCGAGCCCGAGATCATCACCCAGTTCGGCTTCGACAAGGACCCGGTCCTGGAGTGGCTGGCCGAGGTGCGCCGCCGCGGCGTCGACACCCCGGTGCGGATCGGGGTGCCCGGGCCGGCGGGCGTCCGGCGGCTGCTCGGCTACGCGCGCCGCTTCGGCGTGGGCACCTCGGCGGGGATCGTCCAGAAGTACGGCTTCTCCCTGACCAACCTGCTGGGCACCGCGGGCCCGGACCGCTTCCTGCGCGACCTCGCCGCCGGCCTCGACCCCGCCGTCCACGGGCAGGTGCTGCTGCACTTCTACACCTTCGGCGGACTCCGGGCCACGGCCGAGTGGGTCCGCGAGTTCGGGACGGACGGGAGGACCCCGTGAGCGCGGCCCGCCCGTCGATGCTCCGCCCGGACCACGCCAGCCTCGTGGTGCACGGCCGGGACCAGCCGGGGATCGTCGCCGTCGTCACCGACGTCCTCGCCCGGCACGGCGCGAACATCGTGGCCCTCGACCAGCACTCGGACGACCCCGAGGGCGGGGCGTTCTTCCAGCGCACCGTCTTCCACCTGCCCGGCTACCCGGCCCTGCGGCCGGCGCTCGAGCAGGACCTCGGCGCGGCCCTCGGGGACGGGTTCGAGCTGGAGTGGCGGTTCACGGACCTCTCGGTGCCGCGGCGCGTGGCGATCTTCGCCTCGAAGTCCGACCACTGCCTGCTCGACCTCGTCTGGCGCCAGCGCCGGGGCGAGCTGCCCATGACGATCTCCATGGTCGTCTCCAACCACCCCGACATGGCCGAGGACGTCCGCGGCTTCGGCATCCCCTTCTTCCACGTCCCCACCCAGGACAAGGCCGCGGCCGAGGCGGAGCACCTGCGCCTGCTGCAGGGCAACGTCGACCTCGTGGTCCTCGCCCGCTACATGCAGATCCTGTCCTCCACTTTCCTGACCGAGGTCGGGGCGCCGGTGATCAACATCCACCACTCGTTCCTGCCGGCCTTCATCGGGGCCGAGCCGTACCGCAAGGCCAAGGAGCGGGGCGTGAAGATCATCGGCGCCACCGCGCACTACGTCACCGAGGACCTCGACGAGGGCCCGATCATCGAGCAGGACGTGGTGCGGGCCTCGCACCGGGACTCCGCGCAGGAGCTCGCCCGTCGCGGCGCGGACGTGGAGCGCCAGGTGCTCTCCCGCGCCGTGCTGTGGCACTGCCAGGACCGCATCATCCGGCACGACCGCCAGACCATCGTGTTCTGATCCCCGCCCCGGCCGCGCCGTCGCGGCCGGGGCACCACCGCAGAGAAGGAGTCAACCGTGGCACCCCGCACTCTCCAGGACGTCCTCGACGCCTCGAACGGCACCGTCGAGCTGCTGCGCAACTCGCAGATCGGCGCGTACGTCTATCCCGTGGTCGCGCCCGAGTTCCACAACTGGCGCAGCGAGCAGAAGGCGTGGCGGGAGACCGCCGTGCTCTACGACCAGTCCCACCACATGGACAACCTCTTCATCCGCGGCAAGGACGCGCTGCGGCTGATCTCGGACACCGCGATCAACAGCACGCGGACGTTCCCCGTGAACAAGGCGAAGCAGTACGTGCCCACCACCCCGGCCGGCCACGTCATCGGCGACGGCATCCTCTTCCACCAGGAGGAGGACGAGTACGTCTACGTGGGCCGCGCCCCGGCCGCCAACTGGCTGCTCTACCACGGCGAGACCGGCGGCTACGACGTCGACATCGAGGTCGACCGCCGCTCCCCGTCCCGCCCGATGGGCAAGCCCGTGGTCCGGAAGTACTGGCGCTTCCAGATCCAGGGCCCCAGCGCGTGGCAGATCATCGAGAAGCTCAACGGCGGACCGCTCGAGCAGCTGAAGTTCTTCACCATGGACCGCATGAGCGTGGGCGGCGCCCAGGTGCGCACCCTGCGCCACGGCATGGCCGGGGAGCCCGGGCTGGAGATCTGGGGCCCCTACGAGTCCTACGACCAGGTGCGGGCCACGATCCTAGAGGTCGGCGCCGAGTTCGGCATCGTGCCCGTCGGCGCCCGGGCGTACCCCTCCAACACCCTCGAGTCGGGCTGGATCCCGTCCCCGCTGCCGGCGATATACACCGGGGAGGGCACGGCGGACTACCGGAAGTGGCTCGGGGCGGACAGCTACGAGGCCACCAACGCGCTCGCCGGCAGCTTCGTCTCCGAGAACATCGAGGACTACTACCTCACGCCGTGGGAGCTGGGCTACGGGTCCTTCGTGAAGTTCGACCACGACTTCATCGGCCGCGACGCCCTGGAGCAGGTCGACCCCTCGACCCAGCGCCGGAAGGCGACCCTGGCCTGGAACGCCGAGGACATGCAAAAGATCTTCGCCTCCCTCTTCGACACCGAGGGCCCGGACTACAAGTACTTCGACCTGCCCCTGGCCAACTACGGCTCGTCCAACTACGACGCGGTGGTCGACGCCGACGGCCGCACGGTGGGCCTGTCCATGTTCACCGGCTACAGCTACAACGAGCGCAAGGGCCTGTCCCTGGCGACCGTCGACCCGAACGTGCCCGAGGGCACCGAGCTGAAGGTGGTTTGGGGCGAGCCGGACGGCGGCAGCCGCAAGACGACCGTGGAACCGCACGAGCAGCTCGAGGTCCGGGCCGTGGTCAGCCCCGTGCCCTACTCCGAGGTGGTGCGCAAGGACTACCACGGCGGGTGGCGGACCGCCTCGGCGAAGGGCTAGCCGAGGAGCGGTCCGAGGGCGCGCAGCACGGGCCCGGGCTCCCACCGCCCGAGGCCGTCGACCGCCCCGACGGGGTGCACGCCCGCCACCGAGTTGGTCACGAACACCTCGGTGGCGCGGGCGAGCTCCGCCCACGCCACCGGGCGCTCGCGGACGTCCGTGCCGGCGGCGCGCAGCGCCGCCAGCACGCGGGCGCGCACCACCCCGGGCAGGATCCGGCCGTCCGCGGGCGGGGTGAGCACGGCGCCGTCGACGACGACGAAGACGTTCGCCCTGCCCGTCTCCAGGAGCGTGCCGTCCGCGTCCACGAGCAGCGGATCGCAGCTGCGCGACCACAGCCCCGGGACCGGCTCGTGGGCGAGCACCCGGCGGTCCGCCCACTTGTGCCCCCCGAGGCCGCCGGGCAGCCGGACGGGGACGAGCCGCCACGGCGGCACCGGCTCCGGGGGGAGGGCCGTGGCGGTGACCGTCACGGTCACGGCTTCCCCCGGGGCGGGCACGGCCGTGATCCGCAGCCGGTGCGGACCGGGCAGCGCGGCGGCCCGGTCCAGCACCTCGCCGCGGACGCCCGCGGGCAGGGCCGCGCCGCAGCAGGCGAGGCAGCTGGCGCCGAGCCGGGCGAGGTGGGCCTCGAGGTCCACGGGCGCGCCCTCGCGCACGAGCAGCGTGGTGAACACCCCCTCATCCCGGGCCGGCGGGAGGACCGGCAGGGCCGGGAGGAGCTCGAGCACGGTCGCGGGCCGGTGCCCGTCCCAGTCCCGCCGGAGGTCCTCGTCCAGCACGGCCCCGACGGCGTCGAGCAGGGGCACCGCCTTCACGAGCGTCTCGTGCGACTCGTCCGCGGGGTCGGAGTCGGCCACGATCCCGCCGCCCACCCCCAGCCGGACCCGGTCGCCGGTGAACTCGAAGGTGCGGATCGCCACGTTGAGCACCAGACCGGCCGGGCCCGCGCGGCCGATCGCCCCCGTGTAGACCTCGCGGGCCGCGGGCTCGAGCGCGTTGACGATCTCCATGGCCCGGATCTTGGGCGCACCCGTGCAGGACCCCGGGGGGAACGTGGCCCGCAGCAGCGCCCCGTCCCCCAGCCCCGCGGGCAGCCGCCCGTGCACGTCCGCCACCAGGTGGTGGACCCCGGTGTGCGGCTCGACCCGGGGTGCGGCGGGGGCGCGCACCGACCCGGGCACGCACGCCCGGGAGAGGTCGTTGCGCATCAGGTCCACGATCATGACGTTCTCCGCCCGGTTCTTCGCCGAGGCGTGCAGCGCCGCGGGGTCGCTCGCGGCCGGTGCGGTGCCCTTGATCGGGGACGTCAGGACCGTGCGCCCGGTGCGGCGCAGGAACAGCTCCGGGGACAGGCTCGCCACCGCGGCCCCCTCCGGGAGGCGCAGGAACGCGGCGAAGCGCGGGGCCAGGGCCTCCTGGCCGGCGCAGAACAGGTCCAGCGGGTCGCCCCGGAAACCGGCCTCGAGACCGCGGCAGACGTTGGTCTGGAAGACGTCGCCGTCGCGGATGTGGCCCAGCACCGCGGTCACGGCGGCGGCGTGCGCGGCGGCCGAGGCGTCGGCGGTGAAGGGCCCGCACCGGTAGGGCACCGGGGCGTGCGGGGCGTCCGGCGCCGTGCGGGCGAGCTTCCGCGCGGCCGCCACCCGGGTCGGGTCCGTGCCCGGCAGCCACTCGAGCACCCAGGCGCCGTCCGCGGCGCGGTGGCGCAGGACGTGGTCGTAGTAGCCGAGGTGGTGGTCCGGCAGCCGCGCGGGGCGCGGCGGGGCGGCGGGGAGCCGCTCGAGGCGCCGGGCCAGCTGGTAGCCGAGGTAGCCGATCCAGCCGCCGCCGAAGGCCGCCTCCTGGGGGTCGTCCAGCGGGGGATCCCCCTCCTGGGCGGCGCCCGGCAGCGGGGTGCCCGGAATCGGGGCCCGGGCGTCCAGGGCCGCGAAGGGGTCCTCGCCGGCGCCCAGCACCCGGAGTGGCCGCACGCCGATCACGGTGTCGCCGTCGGACCAGTCGCCGAACAGCCCCACCAGCCCGGGCTGGTCCCGCAGGGCCCGCAGCATCTGCACCGGGGACAGGCGGACCCCGGTGAGGACCTCATGCGTCGTCACGGCCGCCTCAGCCGTTCCCCGGGGCGGTTGCGGACGGCCCGTCGCCCGCCTCCGCCTCGAGCCGCCACCGGGAGTTCGCCAGGTGCGCGCGCATCGCCGCCGACGCGGCGAGCGGGTCGCGGGCCCGGATCGCGTCCAGGACCGACCGGTGCTCGGCGGCGACCCGGGCCGCGCGCCCGCCGCCGGGGGCGCCGTCCAGCCGGCGCGGCGGCATGGTGATCATGGCGGGCCCGAGGCCGGTCAGGGCGTCCACGTAGTACGGGTTCCCGCTGGCCTCCGCCACGGTCCGGTGGAACTCGAAGTCGTTCTCCAGGGACGCGGCCGGGTTGTCGACCTCCTCCTCGGACCGCGCCAGGGCGTCCTCCATCCGGGCGAGCTGGTGCTCCTCCCGGGCCGTGGCCGCCAGCGCCGCGGCCTCGGACTCGACCCCGGTGCGGAAGGCCAGCAGGCGGCGCCGGTCCTGCAGGGTCCGCACCGGCCGGCTCGTCCCGCCGGGCGCGGCCGGAGGGGTCAGCACGAAGCTGCCGCTGCCCCGCCGGGTGTGCACGAGCCCCTCCGCCTGCAGCCGGGCGACGGCCTCGCGCACCACCGTGCGGCTGACCCCGTGCTCCGCGATCAGCGTGCTCTCGCTGGGCAGGCGCTCACCGGGGGAGATGCGCCCGTCCACGATGCGCGCCCGGAGGTCGTCCACGAGGGCGGAGGTGAGGTTGCGGCTCATGGGGACATGATCCCACCCCGGGAGCGGCCCCCGCAGCCCGGGGCGTCAGGGCCGGCGGCCGACCTCCTCGACCACGCTGCGCCCCGTGCCCGCCCGGGACTCCCAGGCCCAGGTCTCGTGCAGGCGCACCCTGCCGTCCCCGAGCACCTCGATGCGGGACGTGCACGCCCCGCCGGCGGTCTCCCCGGCACGGTCCAGGTGCGAGTAGCGGAAGCTCAGCCCGTCCCCGGCGCGCGTGCCGACGAGGAAGCCCCGGCGCACCGAGCCGCCCGCGTACTCGGCCCACACGAGGTCGTCCTGCTGGTGGTAGTCGAAGACCGTGTCGGAGCCGACGTCCCCGTCGGCGGCGTTGGACACGCCCACGAACGTCCTCCCGTCGAGGTCCACGGTGTCCGGCGCGGTCGGCGGGGTGCGGTGCAGATCGGTCATGGGTCCACCGTACGGTGCGCCGGGCGCCGTCGTTATCGGTCCGCGATAACCTCCCTTGGCGGGCCCTTCCACGGGCCGCGACACTGGCACCGAGAGTCCCGGGGTGAACCGGGACGTCCGCGAGAGGGGAGCAGGGATGATCTTCATCGTCGTCAAGTTCAAGGTGAAGCCGGAGTGGGCCGACCGCTGGGTCGAGTTCTCGAAGGAGTTCACCGAGGCCACCCGCGCGGAGCCGGGCAACCTGTGGTTCGACTGGTCCCGCAGCGTGGAGGACCCCCACGAGTTCGTGCTCGTCGAGGCCTTCGCGGACGACGGCGCGGGCCCGCACGTGAACAGCGACCACTTCAGGAAGTTCACGGCGGAGGCGCCCCAGGCGCTCGTGGAGACCCCGCAGATCATCAGCGAGCAGATCTCCGCCTCGGGCTGGAACCGGATGGGGGAGCTCACGGTCGGCTGACCGTCCGACGGCGCGCCGCCGGCCCGGGAGCGAGGCTCCCGGGCTGTTGGCATGTGCAACCCGGCACGCCACAATGTGAGGCATGACCACACGCGACACCGGCATGGCCTCCGTCCAGAAAGCCTTCGCCCTCCTGGACGTGGTCGCGCGGGACCCCCGGGGCGCTACGGCCAAGGACATCAGCACCGAGCTCGGGATGCCGCTGCCCTCGGTCTACCGGCTGCTGCAGACGCTCGTGGCCTCCGAGCACGTGGTGCACCTCCGGGACCAGCGCCGCTACGGCCTGGGCTACAAGCTGCACGCGCTCGACGCCTCGCTGCGCCAGCAGGTCGCGACCCCCGCCACCGTGCAGCGCGCGGTGCGGGAGCTGCACGGGAGCGCCGACGCCGCCGCGTACTTCGCGGTCTACCGCGGCGACGCCGTGGTGGTGGCGCACGTGGTCGACTCCCCGCGCCGGCCGCGCATCGACCCCATGGACTTCGGCTTCACGGGCGGCGCGCACGCCACGGCCTTCGGCAAGATCCTGCTCTCCCGCATGGACGACGACGAGGTGGCGGACTACCTCGGCCGCCACGGGATGCGCCCCCTGACGGATCGCACGCTCACCACGCCGGACGAGCTGGGGCGCGAGCTCGGGCGGGTGCGCGCGGAGGGCGTCGCCGTGGAGCGCGAGGAGTTCGTGCCCGGCGCCTCGTGCCTGGCCGCGCCGGTGGTCGACTCCGCCGGGCGCACCCTGGGCTCCGTGGCCGTGTCCCTGCGGCCCACCGACTTCGAGCGGCGGCACCGGGCGATCGCGCCGGTCCTGCGGGACGCCGCGGACCGGGTGGGACGGGCCCTGCGCGCCGCGGAGGGCTGCCCGGTCCGGTCCGCGACCGGCTGAGCAGCCCTCCACGTCCGGCGGCTACAGGTGGCGTCCCGCCAGCTGCTCGGCGATGTAGTCCGCCTGCCGGGTGGCCAGGGCCACGATCGTCAGCGTCGGGTTCGCCGCCGCGCCGGTCGTGAACAGCGAGCCGTCCGCGACGAACAGGTTCGGCACGTCGTGGGTCTGGCCGAACGCGTTGGTCACCCCGTCCTCGGGGCGCTCGCTCATCCGGGCCGTGCCCATGTTGTGCGTCGACGGGTAGGGCGGGGTGTGGTGCACGGAGGTCGCGCCCACGGACTCGTAGAGCAGGGACGCCTGCTGGTAGCCGTGGTTGCGCATCGCCACGTCGTTCGGGTGGTCGTCGAAGTGCACGTTGGGCACGGGCAGCCCCAGGTGGTCCGTCACGGAGGAGTTGAGGGTCACCCGGTTGCTCTCCTGCGGCATGTCCTCGCCCACCACCCACAAACCGGCGGTGTTGTCGTAGCCGTCCAGCAGGGCCGTGAACTCCGGCCCCCAGGAGCCGGGGTCCACGAAGCTGGCGAGGAAGGCGGGGCCCAGGGAGATCGTCTCCATGTAGTAGCCCCCGGCGAAGCCGCGGTCGACGTCGTGCCGGGACTCGTCCGCCACGAGCCCGGCCATCGTCTCGCCCCGGTACATGTGCACCGGCCGGTCGAACTGCGCGTAGATCGAGCCCGTGGTGTGCCGCATGTAGTTGCGGCCCAGCTGCCCGGAGGAGTTCGCGAGCCCGTCCGGGAACAGTGGGGAGCCGGAGAGCATGAGCAGCCGGGGCGTCTCGATCGCGTTGCACGCCACCGCCACCAGCCGTGCCCGCTGCCGCTGGACCCGGCCCTCGCCGTCGACGTAGAGCACGCTGTCGACCAGGCCCTTCTCCGTGTGGGTGATCTGCACGGCGTGGCAGTCCGGGCGCAGGTCGAGGTTCCCGGTGCGCAGGGCCTTGGGGATCTCCGAGACGAGCGTGGACCACTTCGAGCGGTTCTTGTCGCCCTGGAAGTTGAACCCGTCCTGGACGGAGGCCGGCCGCCCGTCGTAGGGCTCCGCGTTGGTCCCGTAGGGGCCGGTCGCGTAGTGCCGGTAGCCGAGCTTCTGCGCGCCCGCGGCGAGCACCTTGTAGTTGTTGTTCGCGGGCAGCGGCGGCCGGCCGTGGCGGTGGGTGCTGCCGATCTTCTGCTCGGCCCGGTCGTAGTACGGGGCGAGGTCCTCCAGGCCGATCGGCCAGTCCAGGAGGTTGGCGCCGTCGACGCGCCCGTAGACGCTGCGCGTGCGGAACTCGTGGGCCTTGAACCGGGGCGTGGCTCCGGACCAGTGGGTGGTGGTCCCGCCGACGGCCTTGACGATCCACGCCGGGAGGTTGGGGAAGTCCCGGGCGATCCGCCACGACCCCGTGGTGGTGCGCGGGTCGAGCCAGGCCATCTGGTGGAAGGCCTCCCACTCGTCGTTGACCCAGTCCGCACTGGTCAGGTGCGGCCCGGCCTCGAGGAGCACCACCTTGACGCCCTTCTCCGTGAGCTCGTGGGCGAGGGTGCCTCCGCCGGCTCCGGAGCCGATGACGACGACGGCGGAGTCGTCGTCGAGCTCGATCCGTGCGGCGCGCTGCTGGTCCTGGGGCGTGGTGGTCATGCGGTCTCCCCGTGCTCGATGACGTCCGACCCCTTGAAGAGGTCGCTGAAGGGCTGCTCGGTGGTCTCGGAGGCGCCCTGCTGGTCCAGGTTCCACCCCTCCTTGGGGGCCGCGGTCGCCACCGGGTAGCCGAGGGGCCCGCACTCGGCCAGCTCCTCCTCGGACTCCTCGACGCGCGGGTCGGGCAGCCAGTCGAGGTCGTCGAAGCCGCGGTGCAGGTAGCCGCCCTTCGAGAAGGACTCGCCCTCGTAGCCCAGGGCCTCCCACACCTCGTGGTCGTCGTAGAGGTGCAGCACGGTGGTGCGGCGGATGAAGCCGAAGAACTCCAGGTCGGCGATCCGCTTGAGCACCTTCAGCGCGGCGTCGTCGGACAGCTCCACGAACGGTGCGTCGCTGAGCGAGTTCAGGGTCAGCAGCCCCTGGGTCAGGGCCATCCGGAACCACGTGGAGTCCTCGGCCTCGGCGGCGATCTTCTCCGCCATCCGTTCGTACGGGCCGTCGGGGATCCGGGGGTGGGGGAACGCCACCCGGATGACGCGGGTGAGGGTGCGCTTCGCCTCGTCCGTCAGGGCGAGGGCGTTGAGAGCGGAGTACTTCGCGGGATAGACCATGGGTCTCCTCCTCGTCGGCGGTGACGGGTGTGTCTCAGAGTGTGAGCCAGCGCACGTCCGCGGGCCAGAGCCGTTATCGCAGGACGAGAATCGGCGCCCGTGAGAGCATGGGCCGACCGAAGGAGGCCGTGTGATCGTCGAACGACTGCCGGAGCACCTGCACGAGGACGCCGTGTCCCTGTGGGAGGGGGCGGGGCTGACCCGCCCCTGGAACGATCCGCGGGCGGACCTGGACCGGGCGCTCGCCGGCCCGGCCTCCACCGTCCTGGCCGCCGTCGAGGAGGGGCGTCTCGCCGGCACCGCCATGGTGGGCCACGACGGCCACCGGGGGTGGGTGTACTACGTGGCCGTGCGCCCGTCCCGCCGGGGCCAGGGGCTGGGCCGCGAGCTGATGGCCGCCGCCGAGGGGTGGGTGGCCGGGCGCGGCATCCCGAAGATGCAGCTCATGGTGCGCAGCACGAACACGGGGACCCGGGAGTTCTACGAGCGGATGGGCTACGCCGTCCAGGACACCGTGGTGCTCGGGAAGTTCTTCGACCCCGAGCGGCAGGCCCGGCAGAGCGGCTGAGCCCGGCTCAGCGCAGGGGGTCGGTGACGCCCTGCGGGCAGTCGTAGCGGGCGAAGTCCCAGGCGCTGCGGCGCGCCCCCGCCCGGTAGGCGCTGTCCCAGAACTCCAGGACGGCGCCGTGCGGATCGGGCAGCGCCCGCACGTCGTCGTAGCGCAGGACCGCGAGGTGGCTGCCGCCGCGCTCGCGCCAGGACGCGGCGGCCGGCCGCAGGGGCTCACCGGCCAGCCCGTCGGGCTCCGGGGCGGTGTAGGAGTAGAAGGCCGGTTCCGGGAACGAGGGGTCCCCGAACCAGAACCCGGAGCTGATGACCTCCCGGGAGTAGGCCTCCCGGGTGACCGGGTCCGTGCCGGGCGGGGGATCCACGAAGCGGTCCGCGAAGCGGGTCACGGCGATGTCGAACGTGTGCCAGAAGTGGTGCACGGGGCTGGTCTTCCCGGACCAGCCGGCCGCGAACTCCTCCAGCAGCAGGTTCACCTGGCCGAGGACCTGCCAGTAGCGGGTGACGGCGGCGGTGTCGTAGGCGGCGTGCTCGGTGTCGGCGCCGAATGGGCGCCCGGAGTCGGGCAGGTCGAACGGGTGGGGACGGGCGATCGTCACCTCCACCCCCACCGCCTCCAGGGCGTGCAGGACCCGGGCGTGGAACTCGGCGACGGACAGCCCCGGCAGGGCGAAGGAGTGCCGGGCCCCGGCGGCGGTGCTCACGTCGAGGCGGTGGTCCAGGAGGTCGAGGTCGACGGCGAAGACCGGGTCCCGTCCCATCGGCCGGGTGGTGATGCCGCGGCCGGTCAGGTGGAACGGCACGTTCCACCAGTGGTTGCGCCGCGGCGCGGACGCCAGCCGCACCTTGCCGACCACCTGCGCGAACCGGTGGAGGGTGTCCAGGGTGTCCCGCCAGGACTCGTAGGGCATCTCGGGGAACGCGACGTGGGTCATGGTGGCCTCCTGCGCCCCAGTGTGCTGCCCCACCGGGCGGTCCGTCCAGGGTGTCCGGGCCGCGGGCACGGGACCGGGGGGTCCTCCCGGTGGGACACTGGGCGGGAACGATCCGGTGACGGCGCGGGGGTGCTCCGGCGGGGCCCCGTGCCCGACCCCGTGCCGGACCCCGGGACCGACCCCGGTACCGAGGAGGAACGAGCTGCCCATGGTGCGATCCTCCGGCGACGGCCCTCCGTCCGAGCCGCTGGCCTGGGGCGAGCGGCGGGCCCGGTGGGTGCTGGCCGCCACCGTGCTCGGCTCGGCCCTGACGTTCATCGACACGACGGTGGTGAGCATCGCCCTGCCGTCCGTCGCCGCCGATCTGGGTGCGGGGAGCACCGGTCTGACCTGGGTGGTCAACGGGTACACGCTGACCCTGGCCGCCCTGGTCCTGCTCGGCGGCTCGCTGGGGGACCGGTACGGCCGGCGCCGGATCTTCCTGATCGGCGTCGGCTGCTTCGCCGGGGCCTCCGCGCTGTGCGGCCTGGCCCCGGACGTCACCGTCCTCGTCGCCGCGCGGGCCGTCCAGGGGGTCGGCGGCGCCCTCCTGGTGCCGACCGCGCTCGCGATCCTGCAGGCCTCCTTCGCCCCGGAGCACCGCGCCCGCGCCATCGGCGCCTGGTCGGGGCTCACGGGGGTGGCCTCCGCCGTGGGGCCGTTCGCGGGCGGCTGGCTCGTCCAGACCACCTCGTGGCGGTGGGTGTTCCTGGTCAACCTCCCGGTGGCGCTCGCCGTGGCGCTGATCGCCCGCCGGCACGTCCCCGAGTCGAGGAACCCGGCGGCGTGCCCGCAGCTGGACGTGCCCGGCGCGGCGCTGCTGGTGGCCGGTCTCGGGGCGCTGACGCTCGGGCTGACCACCGCGTCCGGCGAGGAGCCGTCGGTGCCGGCGGCGGGCGGGGCGCTCGCGGCCGGGGCCGTCCTGCTGGCGGCGTTCCTGCTCCGGGAGCGGCGTGCGAGGTCCCCGCTGCTGCCGCCCGCACTGTTGCGGCAGCGCCTGTTCGTGGCGGCGAACCTCATCACCTTCGTGGTCTACGCCGGCCTGGGCGCGGTCTTCTTCGTCCTCGTCGTCGCCCTCCAGGTGGGGGCCGGGTTCTCGCCCGTGGCCGCCGGGCTGTCCCTGCTGCCCGTCACCGTCCTGATGCTGCTGCTCTCGCCGTCCGCCGGGGCCCTGGTGCACCGGGTGGGTTCGCGACTGCCGATGACGGTCGGGCCGCTGGTCGCCGGGCTCGGGGTGCTCCTGCTGGGCCGGGCCGGGCCCGGGGCGCACTACCTCCTGGAGGTGCTGCTCCCGGCCGCGGTGTTCGGCGCCGGGCTGACCCTCCTGGTCACGCCGCTGACCGCCACGGTCCTCGGCGCGCTGCCCACGGAGCAGGCCGGGCTGGCCAGCGGGGTCAACAACGCCGTGGCGCGCACGGCGGGCCTGCTCGCGGTCGCGGCGATCCCGCTGGTGGGCGGGCTCGGGGAGACCGGTCTCACCGACCCGGCCCGGCTCCGTGCGGGGTTCCCCGTGGTCATGGCGCTGTGCGCGGGCCTGCTCGCGGCGGGCGGGCTGCTGTCCGCCGTGGTCCTCCGCCCGCCCGGGGCGCGGGGCGGCCCGGGCGGTCTTCGCGCCACGACACATCCTTGACCGCCCGATCGGCGCGATCCTAGCCTGAAGCCCCTGGTGGCACGGCGGTGGGGTGCGGAGGCTGCGGGGCGCGGGGGCGTCCGAGGGCCTGGCGGACCGCGAGGCCGGTGGCAGGGGTCATGACGTGCGCGTCCGCGCTCGTGCTCGCGCACCGGCGTCCGGCCGGTCCGACCGAAAGCAGTGGTGAGCCATGCGTGCTCCCGAGAACGACCACCGCCCCGACTCCGGCCCCGGTGCCCGCGATCGGAGGCGCTGGCGCACGCGCCGAGCGGGCTCCGCGCTGGCCCTGGCCGTGCTCCTGGCGACCGCTCCGGCGGCCGGGACGGCCACGGTCGCCGCACCGGCGCCCGGCGTCCTCGTCACCGCCCAGGTGCCGCCCGGGCTCGAGGAGTTCTACGCCCAGCAGCCGGCCTGGACCCCGTGCGGGGCGGCGGCGCAGTGCGCCCTGGTGCAGGTGCCGCTCGACCACGAGAACCCGGCCGCAGGGCAGATCCAGCTGGCGGTCACCCGGGTGCCGAGCACCGACCCCGCCGCCCGGCAGGGCTCCCTGCTCGTCAACTTCGGCGGCCCGGGCGGTTCCGGGACGGCTTCGATCGAGGCGTGGGCGGCGGGTCTGGACCCGCGAGTCCGCGCCGCCTACGACATCGTGGGCTTCGACCCGCGGGGCGTGGGCAGCTCCACCGCGGTGCAGTGCCTCGACGACGCCGCGATGGACGCGAGCCGGGCCACCACGATCGACCCCGACACCCCGGAGGGCCTGGCCCAGGCCGTCGCGGCGGCCGAACGGTTCGCCGCGGCGTGCGCGGCGAACACCGGCCCGCTGCTCGGCGAGGTCGACACGGTCAGCGCCGCCCGGGACCTGGACATCCTGCGGGCGGTACTCGGCGACGACGAGCTCGACTACCTCGGCTACTCCTACGGCACCCGGCTCGGCGCCACGTACGCCGACCTCTTCCCCGAGCGGACGGGACGGTTCGTGCTGGACGCGGCGGTGGATCCGTCCCTCGACGGCTCCGAGATGATCCTCGACCAGGCCGCCGGCTTCGAACGTGCCCTCCGGGTGTACGTCGAGTCCTGCCTGCCCCTGGACGGGTGCCCGTTCGAGGGGACCGTCCAGAAGGGGATGGCCGAGATCGAGGCGCTGCTCCGGCAGACCGAGGTGCAGCCGCTGCCGACCGCCGACGGGCGGCCGCTCACCGTGAACGACGCCGTCAGCGGGCTCATCAAGCCGCTCTACGACTCGCGCATCTGGTGGTTCCTGACCCAGTCCCTCACGCTGGCCACGGAGCACGGGGACGGGACGGGCCTGATGCTCCTCGCGGATCTGGCGTACGGCCGGGGACCCGACGGCACCTACGCCAACTCCAGCGCGGCGAACATCGCGATCAACTGCCTCGACCTCCCCGAGGACGACGACCCCGCCGCGATGGCGGCGCTGGACGCGCAGCTGCAGGAGGTGTCCCCGACCCTCGGTGACTGGTTCAGCCACGACGAGGTCACCTGCGGGGCCTGGCCGCACGAGCCCGTCGGCGTGCCCGCCCCGATCGACGCCGCCGGTGCCGGGCCCATCCTGGTGGTCGGCGGCACGGGGGACCCGGCCACGCCCTACGCGTGGTCGCAGGCGCTGGCCGCGCAGCTCGAGGGCGGGCACCTGCTGACCCGGGTGGGCGAGGGGCACGGATCCTACGTGAGCGGCAACCGGTGCATCGACGAGACGGTCACCGCTCATCTCCTCGAGGGCGTGCTGCCCGCGGAGGAGCGGATCTGCTGAGCCGGAGGCGCCCGCTGCGGAGCGGGCAGTAAGCGGCCGGTACGAGATCGCCCCCGCACCGGCCCAGCCACCAGGGAAATCAGGAAGATCCGGCGGCCTCGCCCCATCCTACTGAGACCCCGGTCACGGATCACCCCTTGATTTTCCCGACCGCGTGCGAACCGGCGCGGGCCGCCGCCGCCGATCGACCGGCAGGACGCCCGGCGGCAGCTCATGAAGAACCGTGACGGGCTCCGCGGCCGCTGCGGCGTGGACCGCCGCCGCCCGGGCGGAACCGGCCGGCGTCCCCGCGGCGGAGCCCGGCGCGGGGCAGCCCCGGCAGCTGTCCCGCCAGGGACGCCACGAGGGCCAGGCCGAAGCCCGCGGCCTGGAGGCCCGTGAGCGTCTCGTCCAGCAGCAGGAGGCCCAGGACCGCGGCCGTCACCGGGGTCAGCGGGATCAGCAGGGTCAGGCTCGTGGACGGCACGCGCCGTCCGGCGTGGAACCACGCGGCGTAGGCGACGGCGCCGCCGGGCAGCGCCAGCCAGGCGTAGCCGAGCACGGCCGGCAGGTCCAGGACGAAGGCGCCGGTGTCCAGCAGGGGCACGAGCGGGGCGATCATCAGACCGCCGAGGGTCAGCTGCCAGCCGGTCGCCGCGAGCCCGCTCATGCCGTCGGGCAGACCCCACCTGCGGGTCAGGACCACCCCGGCGGCCATGACCGCGGTCCCGGCGAAGGCCGCGGCGAGCCCGAGGGCGTCCAGGGTGACGGTCCCGGCGAACACGGCCACGGACACGCCCGCCACCGCGGCGAGGGCCCACAGCATCCGGGGCAGCGGCGTGCGCTGCCGGAAGGCCAGCAGCAGCAGGAGCGCGGCGACCAGGGGCTGGGCGGAGCCCACGACCGCGGCGAGACCGCCCGGCAGGCGGTAGGCGCCGAGGAACAGCAGGGGGAAGAACGCCCCGAAGTTGAGCAGCGCGAGCACCGCGAACCGTCCCCACCAGTCCCGCGGCGGCCGCTGCCGGGTCAGGGTGAGCAGCAGCAGCCCGGCGGGGAGGGCCCGCAGGAGGGAGGCGGTCATGGGCCGGTCCGGCGGCAGCAGCTCGGTGGTGACCACGTAGGTGGTCCCCCACACGACCGGCGCCACGGCGCCCAGGAGGATCAGCCGGGCACGACCGGCCGGGGCGTGGTCCACCGGCGCACCTCCGATCCGCTCCGCGCCCCGTCCGGGGCAGGATGCCCCGATCCTACGGGTCCGGCCCGGCGTCGACCGGAGTAGATTGCCACCATGGACATCCGCGGGGGGATCGTGAGCACGCTGTCCGTGTTCGTGCTGCTGCTGAGCGCCTGCGCCCCGGAGGGTGGCGGGACCGTGGCCACCGGCGAGCGCCTGGGCGCCCCGGCGGACGCCCCCGCCCTCGACGTCGAGGTCGTCGTGGACGAGCTCGAGCTCGCGTGGGACGTGGCCCTCACCCCGGAGGGCACCGTGCTGGTCACCGAGCGGGGCGGCCGGCTGCTGGCCCACGACGAGCAGGGCACGCGGGAGGTCGCGGCCGACCTGGACGACCTGTTCGTGGGCAGCGAGGCCGGGCTGATGGGCCTGGAGGTCTCCCCGGACTTCGGGCGGACCCGGGAGATCTTCCTGTGCCACGCGACGCGCACCGGGGACGGCCGGCCGCAGGACGTGCGGGTCACCCGCTGGCGGCTCGACGGGGGCGCCGCGGCGGCCGAGCGCACCGGGACGGTCGTCGACGGCCTGCCCATCAGCTCCGGCCGGCACAGCGGCTGCCGGCTGCGCTTCCTCCCGGACGGCACGCTCCTCGTGGGCACCGGGGACGCCGCGCAGGGCGCGAACCCGCAGGACCCGGACTCGCTCGGGGGCAAGACGCTGCGGCTGCACCCCGACGGCACGGTCCCGGAGGACAACCCGTTCGCCGACCGGGACGGGCCCGGGGCCGCCGTCCACACCCTGGGCCACCGCAACGTCCAGGGCCTGGCGGTGCAGCCCGGGACGGGCACGGTGTGGTCGGCGGAGCACGGCCCCGGCACCGACGACGAGATCAACGTCCTGGAGCCCGGCGCCAACTACGGGTGGGACCCGGCGCCCGGCTACGACGAGTCCGTGCCCATGACCGATCTCGAGGAGTTCCCGGACTCGCTCCCGGCCGCGTGGTCCTCCGGTCGCCCGACGGTCGCCCTCAGCGGGGCCGCCTTCCTCGAGGGGGACCAGTGGGGGGCGTGGGAGGGCGCCCTGGCGGTCGCGGAGCTGAAGAACACCGGCGTGGGGGTCTACCGGGTCGAGGACACCGCGGTCACCGGGCTGACCCGCATGGCCGAGCTGGAGAACGACTACGGCCGGCTGCGCTCGCTGACCCTCGACGACGAGGGCGCGCTGTGGGTCACCACCTCGAACGGCGACGACGACGCCGTCCTGCGCGTCACGGCGAGCGCCGGCGACTCCTGAGCGGGGCGCGGCCTGCCGGCGCCGTCCAGGGCACGCCGCCGCAGGCCGGGTTGCGCGACGGCTCCGCGCGGGGCGCCTGGCCCCTCCGACACGCCGGAGGGCGCCGGTGCCGCCCGCCCGCCGGGCGGCTCCGGTTGACTGGCGCCTGAGACCGTCCCCCGAACGGCCCCCGCGGAACGGTCCCCCGGTGACGTGGCCCCCGACCTCGTCACGATCCCCCACCCGCACCCCCACCACCCCCCTCTCGGGCCCAGGGAGTTCCCCCATGCACCGCCGCACCCTTCTCGCGCTGGGCGCCGCCCTCGCGACCGTACCCGTCGCCGCCCCGACGACCCCAGCACAGGCAGGAACCACGCTCAGCCCGAGCAGCACGACCCAGCGTCAGCTGGACGCCGCGGTCCGCACGCTGTGGGCCGGCTGGACATCGTTGCTGCGGCACGACGCGGCCCGCGGCTGGTGGGCCGTCCGTGCCGATGCCCAGAACGGGACCAATCCCTACGTCGCGGAGGGGCAGGGGTACGGGCTGATGCTCTGCGCCCAGCTGGCGCCCCTCGACCCCCGGGCCCGCGGCTACGTCGACGGGATCACCCGCTACGTCCTGGACCACCCCTCCCGGATCGACCCGGGCCTGCACGCCGCCGAGCAGGACGACCGCATGGTCTCCCACCACGGCCGGGACAGCGCCACCGACGGCGACCTGGACCTCGCCATGGGGTGGCTGATGGCGCACCGGCGGTGGGGCTCCGCGGGGACGTACGACTACCGGCGGCTGGCCCTGGCCCGCATCGCCGCGATCAAGCGCTCCCTGATCTCCCCCACCACCGGGCTCCTCGAGCTCGGGGACTGGTCCAACGGGGCCTGGCAGAACGTCTCGCGCCCGAGCGACTGGATGATCGGGCACTTCGGGGCGTTCCACCGCGCCACGGGGGACGTGAGCTGGGCAGCCCTCTGGGGGCGGCACCTGGCCGCGGTCCGGCGCCTGCAGTCGGTCCACGCTCCGCGCACCGGCCTGCTCCCGGACTTCACCGTGGGCTCCGCCTCAACCATCGCCCCCGCCCCGGCCCACACCCTGGAATCCGGCCACGACCGGCACTACTACTACAACTCGTGCCGCGTCCCGCTGCGACTGGGGGCGTCCCGGCACCCGGAGGCCCGGGCCGCCGCGGCCCGCATCTCCGGCTGGGCGCGGACGAAGTGCGGCGGTGATCCTGCCCGGCTGCCCTCCGGCTTCACCCTGGACGGAGCGACCCTGCCGGGCGGGGGCTACCAGGACCTCGCGTTCATCGCGCCCCTGCTCGTGGGTGCCCGCTGGGGCGGCGACCAGGCCTGGCTCGACGCCCTGGGCCGCTGTCTGGCGGCCCGCACCGAGTTCACGTCCTACTACTCCAGCTCGATCCAGCTGCTGTCCATGGTGAGCGTCTCCCGCGCCTACGCCCTCCACCCCTGAGCCGGCGCGGCCCGCCGTGCGGCGCGTCGTCCCCCAGCCCGGTCGACGGCGGATCGGCGCCCCGCCAGGCTCCGTCCCGGGGCGGATCCGCCGCGAGCCGGAGCCGGGCAGAGTGGACCCATGCCCGCTCCCGCCCCCTCCCGCATCGCGGCCCTCGACGTGGCCCGCGGTCTCGCGATCCTCGGCACGCTCGCCACCAACATCTGGATCTTCAGCCACCAGGGCGGCTTCCTCGGCTACCTGACCGATCCGCTGGCCGGCACCGCCGGCGGAGCAGCGCGTGCTGCCCAGGCGCTGCTGATGGCCGCGGCCAACGGCAAGTTCCTGGGCCTGCTGATGCTCCTCTTCGGGATCGGCCTCGCCGTCCAGCACGCCTCCGCCCGGCGGCGCGGACTCGCGTGGCCCCGGTCCTACCGGGTGCGGGCGGGGATCCTGTTCCTGGACGGGCTGCTCAACTACCTGCTGATCATCGAGTTCGACGTCCTGATGGGCTACGCGCTCACGGGGATGGTCGTGGCGTGGCTGGTGACCACCTCGGAGCGGGTGCAGCGCGGCGTCGTCCTGGCGTGCGCCGCCGCGCACGTCGCGGTGATCGGCGCGCTGACGGCGGTCCTCGTCGTCGTCCCCGCCGGGGACCCGGCCGAGGCCCTGGCCCGGCCGAACCCCTACGCCGACGGCACGTGGTGGGAGCTCGTGCTGCTGCGGGTGGACGCCGTCGTCCTGTTCCGCGCCGAACCCGTCCTGATCCTCGCGCTGGGGGTGGTCATGTTCCTGGCCGGGCGGTTCCTGTGGCGGGCCGGTCTCCTCGTCCCGGACGGGGACCGGTGGCGGCGGCGGCTCATGGTCCTGGGCCTGGGGGCCGCCCTGCCCGTGGACCTCGGCCTGAACCTCCTGGGCGGGCAGGCCGGTGCCTTTCTCGCCCGCTACACCACCGCCCCGGTCGTGGCGCTGGGTCTGCTGGCCCTCGTGGCGCACCTCGGGGTGCGTCGCCCCGGACAGCGGCCGTCCTGGGCCGCACGGAGGCTCGCGGAGGTCGGCCGGACCGCCCTGAGCTGCTACCTGCTGCAGAACCTCCTGGCCTCGGCGCTGTTCTACGGCTGGGGCGCGGGCCTGGCCGTGGCCGCGGCCCAGCACCGGCTGCCCGCCACGGTGCTCGGCTGGCTGCTGGTGTGCGCCGCCGTGCTGGTCTTCGCGCACCTGTGGCTGCGGCGCTTCCCGCGCGGCCCGCTGGAGGAGCTCACGGCCCGCGCCGCCGGCGCGCGCCGGGCCCGTGCGGCCGTGGCCCGCGAGGGCTGAGACCTAGGACCTCGGCGTCGGCTCCGGCCGCCGGCGGCAGGGCGGCGGCCCGGCGCGCGGCCGCTCAGGACTCCGCCTGGCCCTGCCGCCAGTAGCCCATGAAGGAGACGTGCTCCTTGGGGATGCCCGCGGCGTCGACGCACAGCCGGCGCAGCGCCTTGACGGTGCCGGACTCGCCGGCGAGGAACACGTAGGGGGCGTCGGCGCGCGCGGGGGCGGCCACCGACCAGGCCCGGGGCTCCGCGGCGTTCTCCGCGACCGCCAGGGCGGGCGTCCCGCGGCCGCGCTGCGGGCGGCGGCCCGCCAGGACGTCGTCCACGGCTCCGCCGGGCAGCTCGAGCAGGCGCGCGAGGCGCACCGCGGCCCTGTGCCCGTGCCCGGCCGGCTCGGCACCCCCGGCGCGCGGCAGGACGTGCAGCCGGACGTCCGGCAGGTCCGCGGGCAGGCAGTGGGCGGCGACGTCCTCGGGGTGCGGGACCTCCAGCACCACGTCGAGGCGGGGGCGGGTCCCGCCCGCGGGCAGCCCGTGGTGGGCGTCCGTGAACTCCTCCGCGACGGACATCAGGGCCGGGGCGGCGGTCTCGTCCCCGACGGCGAGCACGCGCTGGGCGCCGCCGTGGTCCCACGCCGCCCAGGGCCGCTCCTGGGGGCCGGGTCCGAGCAGGTACACGCGCTCGCCGGGGGACACGGCGGCCGCCCACCGGCTGCCCGGGCCGTCCTGGGCGTGCCCGCCGTGCACCACCACGTCGATCACGAGCTCCGGGACCACCATCCCGCAGAACGTGGTGCGCCGGATGCCGCGCACGGTGTAGGTGCGCATCCAGCCGCGCTCCTCGGCGGGCCGGGCGAACCAGCCCTCCCGCAGTCCCAGGGACAGGTCCGCCCGCTCGGGCTCGCGGCCGGGGGGCGGGACCAGCAGCTTGATGTAGGCGTCCCGGCACCGGGTCCGGTCCCCGGCCCCGATGAGCGCGGGGGACAGGCCGGCGAGCTCCGGGCCCGCCAGGGTGATCCGGCGGAAGGACGGGCACAGCTGGGTCACGGACGTCACGGCGGCCTCGACGCACAGCACGGGGTCCG
The DNA here is from genome assembly GCF_040981075.1 of Kocuria sp. CPCC 205263. Lineage (NCBI taxonomy): Bacteria > Bacillati > Actinomycetota > Actinomycetes > Micrococcales > Micrococcaceae > Kocuria > Kocuria sp. CPCC 205263. Next base: position 43,581 of record NZ_JAVKPV010000012.1, read on the forward strand.
CGCGGGCGCCGGTGGCCTCGGGGGTGGGGATGACGGTCACGGCAGGGTCCTTCCGATCTCGGCGGCGGCCCGGGGCGCGGGCTCCAGGGCCACGGGTGCGGCGGGCGGTACGGGGTGGGAGCCCTCGCGGGCCCGCCCGCGGGGCAGGACGACGGGCCGGCCGCCCACGGGGTCCCGGGCGACGTCCGCCCGGAGCCCGAAGACCTCGGCCAGCAGCTCGGGGGTGAGCACCTCGGCGGGCGTGCCCACGGCCACGATCCGTCCCGCGGCCATCGCCACGAGCCGGTCTGCCACGCGCGCGGCCAGGTTCAGCTCGTGCAGGACGGCGACGACGGTGGCCCGGCCGGCGCCCGGCCCGTCCGGGTGCTCCAGCCCCCGGAGCATGTCCAGCAGGTCCACCTGGTGCGCCAGGTCGAGGTACGAGGTGGGCTCGTCGAGGAGCATCGTGCGGGCGCGCTGGGCCAGGGTCAGGGCGATCCAGACCCGCTGGCGCTGCCCGCCGGAGAGCTCCTCCACGGGGCGCGCGGCCAGGGCCGTGAGCTCGGTGAGCTCCATCGCCCGGGCCACGGCCGCGTCGTCGTCGGGGGAGGGGGCGCCCCACCACCGGCGGTGCGGGTGCCGTCCGCGCTCCACGAGCTCGGCGACGGTCAGGCCCTCCGGGACCACCGGCGACTGTGGCAGGAGGCTGACCGAGCGGGCGTACCGGCGGGCGTGCCACTCGCGCACGCCGCGGCCGTCCGCCTCGAGCGTGCCGGCGAGCGGGCGCAGCTGCCGGGACAGGCCCTTGAGCAGCGTGGTCTTGCCGCAGCCGTTGGCGCCGATGAGCACGGTGGTGGCCCCGTGCGGGATGTCGAGGTCCACCTCCCGCACCACGGTGTGGTCCTGGTAGCCCAGGGACAGGCCGCGCATCCGGAACGCGGGGACGCCGGCCCCGGAGTCCTCCCCGGGGTCCTCCACGGGGCGCAGGCCGGGGCGCACGTCGTCGCGCAGCTCGGGGCTCATGCCAGGGCTCCTCTCCGCTGCCGCACGAGCAGCCACAGCATCACGGGGGCGCCCACGGCGCCAGTGACCACACCGGCCGGCAGCTGCACCTGCGCCACCAGGCCCGCGCCGACGGCGTCGGCGACCACCACGACCACGGCGCCCACGAGGGCGCACGCCACGATCGAGGTCCGTCCGCGGGTCAGGGCGGTGGCCACGGGGGTGGACATGAGCGCCACGAAGGCGAGCGGGCCAGTCGCGGCGGTGGCCACGGCGGCCAGCAGCACGCCCAGGCCCAGGGCGAGGGCCCGGCTGCGCGCCGGGCGCGCCCCGAGCCCGGCCGCCAGCTCCGGGCCGAGCTCGGCGGGCTCGAGCGCGCGGTGCACGGCCACGGCCGCGGGCACGGCCAGCAGCAGGCACGCCCCGAGGACCGTGATCCGGTCCCACGTGGCGGCGTTGAGGGAGCCCGCGGTCCAGAGGGCGGCGTCCTGGGCGGAGTTCAGGGACAGCCGTGCCAGCAGGGCCGCGGTGAGGGCCTGGGCGAGCGCGGCCACGCCGATGCCGGCGAGCAGGAAGCGCTCGCCCACGATCCCGCCGGTGCGCAGTCGGACGGAGGCGGTGGCGATGAGGGCCGCGGCGAGCAGCGCCCCGGCCAGGGCGGTCCAGGACACGGCCGTGCCCCGCAGACCCCACAGCGCGGCGCCGGCCACGGCTCCCGCCGCGGCGCCGTAGGTGATGCCCAGGATGTCGGGGCTGGCCAGGGGGTTGCGGAGCACCCGGCGGAACAGGGCGCCGGAGCAGCCGAGGGCGGTCCCGGCGAGCGCGCCCAGCACGGCGCGCGGCAGCTTCTCCTGCAGCACGATGAAGCTCGCCCCGGGGACCTGCTCCCCGGCGAGGATCGCGAAGAAGTCGGGGACCGTCACGGTGTAGCGCCCGAGCAGCACGCGCACGGCCAGGGCCGCGAGCAGCGCCAGGGCCAGCAGAGCGACCGCCCGGCGGGTGCGGCGGGTCCGGACGCGGCGGACGCCCCGGACGAGCTCGGCGGCGCCGGGCTCCGCGGGGGCGGCGGGTGCGGGGGCGAGCACGGTGCCGGTCACAGCGTCACGCTCCGGCCCCGGCGCAGCAGCGCCAGCAGCACGGGCACGCCCAGCACCACGGTGGTGACGCCCACGTGGATCTCCTGCGGCGGGGTCAGCACCCGGCCCAGGACGTCGGCCGCAAGGAGCAGCACGGGGCCCAGGACCACGCTGAACAGGACGATCCAGCGGTAGTCGCCGCCGAGGAGGCGGCGCACGGCGTGGGGCACGAGCAGGCCCACGAAGGCGATGGGGCCCGCGAGCGCCGTGGCCGAGCCGGAGAGCAGGACCACGCCCACGAAGACGAGGACGCGCTGCACGCCCAGGTCCACGCCCAGCCCGTGGGCGAGCTCGTCGCCCAGGGCCATGGCGTTGAGCCCCGAGGAGCCGCCGAGCACGAGGAGCACGCCGAGCAGCACGAGCGGCGCCACGGCGGCGAGGTCGGTGGTCTCGGCGCGGGCGACCGAGCCGATGCTCCAGAACCGGAAGCGGTCCAGGACCGCGGGCAGCATGAGCACCACGGAGGAGGTCAGTGCGGTGAAGCCGGCGTTCACGGCCGCGCCGGAGAGGACCAGGCCCGCGGGGGTCGGGGCGCCGCCGCCGAGCCGGGACGAGCCGAAGACGAGCACCGCGGCCACGGCCGAGCCGGCGAGGGCCAGGGCGGTGAGCTGCCACGTGGCCACGAGGCCGAGCCAGCCGATCCCGAGGACCACGGCGCACGCCGCGCCGGCGGTCAGCCCGAGCAGCCCCGGGTCGCCCAGCGGGTTGCGGCTGACCCCCTGCATGCCGGCGCCGGCCACGGCCAGGGCCGCTCCCGCGAGCACCGCGGTCAGGGTCCGGGGGATCCTGCTCTGCACCACGGCGGCGTCGATGCCCAGGCCGGCGGAGACCTGCGCCCAGCCGCCCTCCAGGAGCGCGGCGGGCAGGCCGGTGAGCACGGCGACCACGGTGGCCGGGTCCACCGAGCGGGCCCCCCAGAACAGGGAGGCCGCGGCGGCGAGGACGAGCAGCAGCACGGCCGCGGACAGGGCGCGGCCCCGGCGCCGCTGCGCGGTGCCGGGGACCTGGCGGGTGGCCCGGGCGGGGGAGGCCGTGCTCGTGCTGCTCACCGGGACCGCGGTCTCACCGGCCGCCGGCGGACGCGGCGGCCTCGGCGATGTCCGGCAGCAGGTTCTCGAGCGCCCACGGGATGCTCAGGGGGGAGGCGGCCGACACCGAGAGCACCTCCTGCTGGTCGCTCTGGAGCACCAGGGCGTCGTTCTCGACCGCGGGGACGCGGCTGAGCAGGGGGTCGCTCTCGATGGCCTCCCGCACGCTGTCGTCCTCGGCCCAGCTGACGAAGACGTCGGAGGTGAGCTCGTCGGCGCGCTCCGGGGACCAGGTGATGAAGAACTCGTCCTCCTTGCCCTCGGCGGCCTCCGCGACCGCCTCGGACTGGACCATGCCGAGGGACTCGAGGAACTTGGGGCGGTTGTCCACCGCGGTGTAGGCGAAGATCTGGTCGGCCGCGGACGGGTCGAGCGTGCCGTACACGAAGGACGTGCCCTCGAGCTCCGGGTGCTCGGCGGCGGCGTCCTCGATCTGCTGCTCGACGTCCGCCACGACCTCGGCGGCCCGCTCCTCCCGGCCCAGGGCCTGGCCGATGAGCTCGGTGGAGTCCTGCCAGGACGTCCCGTAGGCCACGGCGTCCTCAGGGAAGCCGACCACGGGCGCGATCTCGGAGAGCTTGTCGTAGTCCTCCTGCGTCAGCCCGGAGTAGGCGCCCAGGATGACGTCCGGCTGGAGCGCGGCGATCGCCTCGAAGTTGATGCCGTCCGTCTCGGCGTAGGTCTCCGGGGCCTCGGCGCCGGACTCCTCGAGCGCGGCGTCGAACCAGTCCGTGGAGCCGTTCTCGTTGGCGCCGAAGTCCAGGGCGGGCACCCCGACCGGGACCACGCCGAGGGCGGTGGCGACGTCGTGGTTGACCCAGGACACCGTGGCCACGCGCTCGGGGGCCTCCTCGATCGTGGTCTCGCCGAACGCGTGCTCCACGGTGCGCGGGAACTCGCCGGTGGCGCCCTCCGCGGACGCGGACCCGCTCCCGGACTCCCCGCCCGCCGGTCCGGTGGAGCACCCGGTCAGGACCAGAGCCCCCAAGGCCAGCAGGGCGGCCGGGGCGAGGACGCGGCGGCGCGCGGCGGACGGGGCGGGGAACAGCGGGCGCGGAGCGTGGGAGAGCAGAGAGGCCACGGCCACCCTTTCGGACGTCGACGGCGGGACCGTCGGTGGGACGCGAGGTGAGGCAAGGGTTGCCTAACCCGGAAGACAGGGATCACCCTAGGGCGTGATCCGGCGAATACGCAACACGAGCATGATGTAATCGCTCCGCCGATGTGGTTAGGTATGCCTTGCCTAACTCCACGAGGGGCCCGAGCGGCCCCGTCGACCCCCTGCGAGGAGCCCATGCACGACTTCCTGCTGACCCACGACACCCCGGCGCAGTACGCCCGCGCCCTGCACGAGACCGTCGACGTGCTCGCCGTCCACCTCGCCGGCGCCCGGAGCCCCCGCTCCGCCGCCACGCCCGAGGAGCTCGAGGAGCTGGTCTCCGCGGTGGACCTCGAACGGCCCCTCGGGGACCTCGGCGCCGTGGTCGAGGAGACCCGGCGGCTCTACCTCGACCACGCCGTGCACTTCCACGCCCCGGGCTACATGGCCCACCTCAACTGTCCCGTGGCCATCCCGGCGGTGGCCGCCGAGGCGCTCACCGCCGCGGTGAACACGGCGGTCGAGACCTGGGACCAGAGCACCACCGCCACCCTGGTCGAGCAGCGGATCGTGGACTGGACCGCCGCGCGGATCGGCTTCCCCGCCGCGGGCGAGCCGGACGGCGTGTTCACCACCGGCGGCACCCAGTCCAACCTCCAGGCGCTGTTCACCGCCCGGGAGAAGCGTCTGTCCCGGGCGCACCCGGCGTCCCGCGGGGAGCGGCTCGGGCGGCTGCGGATCGTGGCGGGGGAGCACGCCCACTTCAGCATCGCGAAGGCGGCGCACCTGCTGGGCCTGTCCGCGGACGCGGTCGTGCCCGTGCCCGCCGCCCGGGGCGGAGCCCTGGACCCGGTCGCCCTCGAGCGCGTCCTGCACGACGTCGCCGCGTCCGGCGCGGAGATCGCCGCGGTCGTGGCCACGGCCGGCACCACGGACCTCGGGGCGATCGACCCCCTGGCCGACGTCGCCCGGGCGTGCTCCGCCCACGGCGTCTGGCTGCACGTCGACGCCGCCTACGGCGGCGGCCTGCTCGTCTCGCCCGCCCACCGCCACCGGCTGGACGGGATCGAACGGGCGGACTCCGTCACCGTGGACTTCCACAAGTCCTGGTTCCAGCCGGTCGCCGCCTCCGCCCTGCTGCTGCGGGAGGGGCGGAGCCTGCGCTTCTCCACGTGGAGCGCCGAGTACCTGAACCCCCGGCACGCGGTGCGGCCCAACCTCGTGGACAAGTCCCTGCAGACCACGCGCCGCTTCGACGCCCTGAAGCTGTGGATGACCCTGCGCACCGTCGGCGCCGAGGGGATCGGCCGCGCCCTCGACCGGGTGCTGGAGCTCGCCCAGGAGGCGGGCCGGATCGTGGACGAGACCCCCGACCTGGAGCTGGTGGCCGAGCCCGTGCTCTCGACCGTCCTGTTCCGGCACCGGTCCCCGGACACCGACGACGCCGCCGCGGACCGGCTCGTGGAGACCGTGCGGAGCGCGCTGTTCGACTCCGGCCGCGCCGCGGTCGCCTCGACCGTCCTCGACGGCCGCCGGTGCCTGAAGCTCACGCTCCTCAACCCGGCGACGACCACCGAGGACGTCCGGAGCGTGCTGGACCTCGTCCGGGCCGCCGCCCGCGGTGCCGCGCCCCGCCCGCTCGAGGCCGCGGCGGGAGCCCGCTGATGGCCCCCGCGACCGGGCACGTCCACGACCTGCTGGGCATCGGGATCGGCCCCTTCAACCTGGGTCTGGCCTGCCTCGCCGCACCGCTGGAGGACCTCGACGCGGTGTTCCTCGACGCGAAGGACGCCTTCGACTGGCACCCCGGGCTGATGCTCGAGGACGCCACGATCCAGGTCCCGTTCCTCGCCGACCTCGTCACCCTGGCCGACCCCACCTCCCCCTACTCCTTCCTCCACTACCTCAAGCGGACCGGACGGCTGTACCCGTTCTACATCCGGGAGGACTTCAACCCGCTGCGCGCCGAGTACAGCGCCTACTGCCGGTGGGCGAGCGAGCAGCTCGACAGCCTGCGCTGGGGCCGGGAGGTCGCCGGCGTCGAGCGCAACCCCGCCGACGACGCCTACGTGGTCACGGCCCGGACGGCCGCCGGGACGGAGCAGTGGCGGGCCCGCCGGCTGGTCCTCGGCGTCGGCACGGTGCCCGCGGTGCCCGCAGGCGTGGACCCCGCCGCCGGCACCGTCCTGCACACCAGCGACTACCTGCCCCGGCGCGAGGAGCTGCTCGGGCGGGGGAGCGTCACCGTGCTCGGCAGCGGCCAGTCCGCCGCCGAGGTCTACCGCGACCTGCTCGAGCGCTCCGGCGCCGACGGCCCGCGGGTGGACTGGATCACCCGCTCCCCGCGGTTCTTCCCCATGGAGTACACGAAGCTCACCCTCGAGCTGACCTCCCCGGAGTACGTGGACCACTTCCACGGCCTCGGCGCGGACCGGCGGGACCGGCTCAACCGCGAGCACGCCAGCCTCTACAAGGGGATCAGCGCGGAGCTGGTGAACGACATCCACGAGCTGCTCTACCGCCGCTCGGTGCACGGGCACCCCGCCGGCCTGCTGACCACGAGCACCACCCTCACGGGTGTCGAGCAGGACGGCCGAGACCTGGTCCTCGCCCTGCACGACGACGAGCTCGAGCGCGGCTGGCGGCACCCCACCGGCGCCCTGGTGCTGGCCACCGGCTACCGCGCCGAGGTCCCCGCCTTCCTCGCCCCGGTCCTCGACGACATCGCGTGGGACCCCGCCGGCCGCTACGACGTCTCCCGCGACTACGCGGTCGACCACGAGCGCTCCCGGATCTGGGTGCAGAACGCCGAGGTGCACACCCACGGCCTGACCTCCCCCGACCTCGGCATGGGCGCCTACCGCAACAGCGTCATCCTCCGGGCCGTCACGGGCCGGGAGGTCTACCCGGTCGAGCCCGCCATCGCCTTCCAGACCTTCGGCGTCCCCCGCGGCGCCGCCCAGGACATCCCCCGCGACATCCCCCAGGAGACCGCATGACCGCCCGCCCCTCGCCCGCCCGTCTCGCCACCCCCGGCGGCGTCCTGACCCTCGAGCCGCTCGTCCCGGACGCGCCCACCGTCGAGCTCCTGCACGCCTGGCTCACCCACCCCCGGTCCTGGTTCTGGGACCTGCTCGACGCCGACCCCGAGCGCGTCCGGCGCACCTTCGCGGCCGTCGCCGAGGACCCGCACTGCGACGCACGGCTGGCCCGCCTCGACGGCGTCCCGCTCGGGCTCGTCGAGACCTACGACCCCGGCGCGGTGCTCCTCCCCGGCCACTACGCGCACCGGCCCGGCGACGTGGGGATGCACCTGCTCCTCGCCCCCGCCCGGACCCCCGTGCCGGGCACGAGCGCCGCCCTCATGGCCGCCACGCTGCGCTGGCTCTTCGAGGGGCGCGGGGCCCGGCGCGTCGTCGTCGAGCCCGACGTCCGCAACACCGCCGTCCACCGGCTCAACGCCCGCGCCGGCTTCGAGGTCCACGGCCCGCTCGAGCTGCCCTGCAAGACCGCCCTGCTCAGCACGTGCACCCCCGAGGGGTTCGCGGCCTCCGAGCTGGGCCCCGCGGCCGCCGTGGTCCCCGCCGTGGTCCCCGTCGCGGTCCCCGGGGAGGAGGCCGCCGACGGGCCCGCCCACCTCGGCCTGCACCCGATGCGGACCGCGCACCGCCACCTGTGCTGCAAGGCCCTGGCCGAGTTCGCCCACGAACGGCTGATTGCCCCCGAGCCCGTGGGGGAGGGGCTCTTCGAGGTCCGCACCGGCGGGGACCGGGTCCGCTACCGGTTCCGGGCCCGGCGCACCGCCCTGGAGCACTGGGTGCTGGACGAGGGCTCGCTGCGCCGCTCCGTGGACGGCGCGGACGCCGAGCCGGACGCCCAGGCGCTGGTCACGGAGCTGGCCCCCGCGCTCGGCATCCCCCCGCACCTGCTGGCGACCTACCTCGAGGAGATCGCGGGGACGCTCGCCTCGGCCGCGTACAAGCTGGTGCACCGGACCCGGCCCTCGGCCGCGCTCGCGGAGGCGGGCTTCCAGGACGTCGAGGCCGCGATGACCGAGGGGCACCCGGGCTTCGTGGCCAACAACGGCCGGATCGGGATGGGCGTCACCGAGCACGACCGCTTCGCCCCCGAGGCCGCCCGTCCGGTGCGCCTCGTGTGGCTCGCCGTCCGCCGGGAGCTCAGCCGCCTCGACACCGGGCGCGGCCGCACCGAGGAGCAGCTGTGGGCCGATGAGCTGGACCCGGCCGTGCGGGCCCGCTTCCGGGCCCGGCTGACCGGTCTGGGCCTGGACCCGGAGGACTACCGTCCCCTGCCGGTGCACCCCCACCAGTGGGAGCACCGGATCGCGGTGACGTTCGCCCCCGACCTCGCCCGCCGGGACCTCGTGCTGCTGGGCACCTCCGGGGACGAGCACCGGGCGCAGCAGTCGATCCGCACGTTCTTCAACGTCTCCCGTCCCGACCGGCACTACGTGAAGACCGCGCTGGCCGTGCAGAACATGGGCTTCCTCCGGGGGCTCTCCCCCCGGTACATGCGCGACACCCCCGCGATCAACGACTGGGTCGCCGACGTCGTCGCGGCCGACCCGGTGCTCGCGGAGGCCGGGTTCTCGGTCCTGCGGGAGGTGGCCGCGGTCGGCTACACCGGGGACGCGTACCACCGCGCCGCCGCCTCCGGCCACGGGGAGGAGGGCCCGCACACCAAGATGATCGCGGCACTGTGGCGGGAGAGCCCCGTGCCCCGGCTCGCGGACGGGGAGCGGCTCGCGACCCTCGCGTCCCTGCTGCACGTCGACGCCGGCGGCACGCCGCTGGTCTCCGTGCACGTGCGCGCGTCCAGGCTGGACGCCGCGGAGTGGGTGCGGCGGCTGCTCGCCGTGTACCTCGCCCCGGTGGCCCGGTGCCTGCTCGCCCACGACCTCGTGTTCATGCCGCACGGCGAGAACGTCGTCCTCGTCCTGGCCGGGCACGTCCCGCGGCGGGCGGTCATGAAGGACATCGGCGAGGAGGTCGCCGTCGTCACGGACCGTCCCCTCCCGGAGGGCCTCGAGCGGATCCGCCACGTGGTGCCGCCCGCCACGGCGGCGCTGTCCGTGCACACGGACGTGTTCGACGGCGTGCTGCGGCACCTCGCGGGCCTGCTCGAGGCCGACGGGCTGCTGGCCGCGGACGAGTTCTGGGACCTCGCGGCGCGGTGCCTCCAGGACGTCGCCGACGCCGACCCGGCCGGCGCGGACCGCGTGCCGCTCTTCGCGCCCCGGTTCGAGCACTCCTGCCTCAACCGGCTGCAGCTGCTCAACACCCTGCAGATGGTCGACCTGACCGACCAGGCGGCGTCCCTGCAGTACGCCGGGACCCTGGAGAACCCGGTGGCCGGGCGGGTCCCCGTGCGCTGAGCGTGACGCGGCCCCGCCCGGGTCCGGGCGGGGCCGCGTCACGGGTGGGGTCAGGCCGACGTGCCGGTCGCGTCCCGGACCTCCCCGACGAGCTCCTCGAGGACGTCCTCGAGCGCCACCACGGAGACCTCCCCGGCCGTCGTCCCCCGTCCCTCGACGAGGGCCAGGTGGGCGTTGCGCTGCTGCATGGAGCGCATGACCCGCCGCAGCTTGGCGTCGGCGGGCACTGTGGCGAGCCGGCGGACGGCCTCCTGCGGGACGGGGGCGTGGCGGCGCTCGGCCGGGGTCGCGAGCAGGTCCTTGGTGTGGACGTAGCCCACCAGCGTCCCGTCGTCCTCCCGGACGGGGAACCGGGAGAAGCCCGTGCGCGCGCAGATCCGCTCCAGCTCCGCCACGGTGGCGGAGCGGGGCACGGTGTGCAGCTGCCCGGCGGGGATGGCCACGTCCTCCGCCGTGAGGTGCTCGAAGTTCAGCGCCCCGGTGAGCAGGGTGATCTCGTCCTCGTCGAGCAGGCCCTCGCGGCCCGACTCGGCGACGAACCCGGCGACCTCGTCCAAGGTGAAGCTCGAGGCGACCTCGTCCCGGGGCTCGGCCTTGAACACGTACCGGACCACGAGGTTCGCGGACTGGTTCATCAGCCAGATGAACGGGCGGAAGACCAGCACGAAGACCCGCAGGACCGGGCCCAGCAGCAGGGCGGAGGCCGCGGGCCTGGCGATGGCCATGTTCTTGGGCACCATCTCGCCGATCACCATGTGGAAGAACGTGACGATGAGCAGGGCGATGACCAGCGCAACCGGGTGCACGAGCCCCTCGGGCACCCCGGCGTCGGCCATGGGTCCCTCGATCAGGTGGGCGATCGCGGGTTCCCCCACGGCGCCGATCAGCAGGGAGCAGGCCGTGATGCCCAGCTGGGTGGCGGCCAGGGACGTCGAGACGTCCTCGATGCCCTCCAGGGCGATCTTGGCGGCGCCGGAACCGGCGGCGGCCCTCGGCTCGATCTGGTCACGGCGGGCCGAGACCATGGCGAACTCCGCGGCCACGAAGAACGCGTTGCCGCCCAGCAGCAGGACCAGGAACAGGATGGCGAGGCCTTCGCTCATCGGGACTCACCCCTCTCGGTGTCGACGGCCGTGGAGCCGGACGCGTCGCCGGCCCTCTCGGCCGGTGTGCCCGCGGGCGTGGCGCCGCCCGCCTCGGCGCGGCGGCCGTCGCCGCGCCGGACGACGATCCGGTCCACCCGGTGCCCGTCCAGCCGCACCACGGTCAGGGCGACGTCCGTGGTGGTGGGGAGGTTGTCGTCGTCGCGGTGGACGTGGTCGACGGCCTCGAGAGTGACCGTGTCTCTGCCCAGCGGCAGCCGGTCGAGCTTCTCGGCCATCAGCCCCCCGAGGGTGTCGGACTCCCGGCCCTCGGGCAGCTCGAGGCCCATGACGTCGCCGAGCTCGTCGGGGCGCAGCAGCCCGGACACCGAGATCCCCCCGTCGCGGGTACGGCGGTAGCGGGCGACGGTCTCGTCCTGCTCGTCGTTGATCTCGCCGACGATCTCCTCGATCAGGTCCTCGAGGGTCACGATCCCGGCGGTGCCCCCGTACTCGTCGACGACGACGGCCATCTGCAGTCCGGGCCTGCGCAGCTCGCGCAGCAGCGGGTCCAGGGTCATCGACGCGGCGACGGTCGTCGTCGGGACCGCGAACTCGCGCACCGTGCGGGTGCCGCGGTCCTCGAAGGGCACGGCGAGGGCGTGCTTGAAGTGCACGACGCCCACAATGTCGTCGACGGAGTCGCCCTCCACCGGGAAGCGGGAGTGGCCGGTCTCCGAGGAGATCTCGACGAGCTCCTGGACGGTGTGGTCGTCGAGGAAGGTGACCTACGGGCGCGGGCGCATGACGTCGGCGGCCGTGCGGGCGCTGGCCACCTCCTCGGTCGGGGTGAAGCCGAGCAGCTTGAGCACCCAGTTGGCCGAGGAGTTGAGGAACGTCACCAGCCAGCCCAGCAGCAGCATGAAGACCCGCTGCGGGGGGACCACGAGCCGGGACACGCGCATCGGCTCGGCGATCGCCCAGTTCTTCGGCACGAGCTCGCCGAAGACCATCTGGGTGAAGGTGGCGAGCACGAACGCGGCCGTGGTGGCGATGCCGGTGGCGGCCCCCTGGGACATCCCGGTGAGGCCGAGGCCCTGCGCCAGGAGCACGCCCAGGGAGGGCCCGGCGAGGAACCCCACGACCAGGCTGGTCAGGGTGGTGCCCAGCTGCGCGCCGGAGAGGTTGGTGGCGGTCTTCGTCAGGGCCCGCTCGATGGCGGCGGCCCGGCGGTCGCCGGCCTCCTCGGCGGCGCGGACCTCGTTGCGGTTGACGGTCAGGAACGAGAACTCCACGGCCACGAAGAGCGCGTTGCCGAGGATCAGGAGGACGGCCACGGCGAGCAGAATCCATGCTTCCAGCATCAGAGGGCCCTCCCCCGGCCGAGGGGACACCGGTCCGGGGCGCCGGGGCGTCCGGGCCGGCGGCGACCGTCGAGGCGCCGCGGACGGGGGGCGTCGCCACCCCGCTGAGGACGGAGAGGACTTCCATCGGCCCCACCACCTCGTCACATCTGCACGGCCCGAAGGCCGGGGTCTGTCACAGGGCGCGTCGCAGTGGGCGCTCATGATCTCCGTATCCGTTCGTGTCCACGACCCGGCGCCGGGCCGCACGGTCCAGAATTCAGCACCCCGGGCCGGGGGAGCCCAGGGCGCGGGCGCCGGGGACGGGACCCCGGGCAGCCGGGACCGCCCTGTCCGCTGCGGCCCGCTCCGCGCCAGGTCTCCCCGGGGCCGTCCCCCGGGGTGGGAGGGCAGTGGGACCCGTCACTGTGCTTTTCCCCGAACACCTGTAGAGTCATGACCAGTTGTTGAAGTTTCGTTCTTGCAGTTCAAGCAGTTCGCCCGGACATCGGGTACGGCAGTTTTTCTGAGAAGACGTTTTGGCAGGCATCGCAACGCCCGAGCACCCCGATCGCCGGGGAGGCTCCGTTTCCCAGAAAGACAGGTTCCCCATGACTACTGGCACCGTGAAGTGGTTCAACGCCGACAAGGGCTTCGGCTTCATCACCCCCGAGGACGGCTCCAAGGACGTGTTCGCGCACTTCTCCGCGATCAACTCCGGCGGGTTCCGCTCCCTCGAGGAGAACCAGCGCGTCGAGTTCGAGACCCAGGACGGCCCCAAGGGCCCCCAGGCCGCGAACATCACCGTGCTTGCGTGATCACGCCCTGATCTCCTCGTGAGATCCCCGGCGCCGGGCCGTCCAGCCCGCCGCCATCCCCAGGAATCGCCACCCGGTGCGCCGGGTGGCGATTCCCGTGTGCGGGCCGTCCCCGCCGCGGCGCCGCCCTCGCCCGGGCGGCCCTCCCCTCTTCTTCGAAAGCTCCACCATGAAACACACCATGTCCGTCCTGGTCCAGGTGGACCTCGACGGCACCCACGTCCGAGTGCTCGTCACGGGATGCGTCACGGAGGCCAACCAGCACGTGCTCCACCCCGTGATCGAACGCGCCCGTGCGCTCACCGCCGGCGTGCACGTGCACGTCGACCTGGCCTCCGTCCAGCACCTGGAGCCCACCGCGGTGACCCTGCTGCGCGCGGCCGTCGACCACGGAGGGGTCTCCTCCGGGTCCGGGGCCGCCGGCATCACCGTGCCCACCGGCCCCCGCACCCACCCGCTGCGCACGCTGCCGGCCCGCCCCCTCCGGCACGCCGAGACCCTCCCCGCCCTGGCCGCCTGAACCCCGCCGGCTCGGTCCCCGAGTGGCGTTTCCCCGGGTCCTGCCCCAGGATTGAGCGGTGCCCGACGACCGTTCCGCCACCGCCGACCCCGCCCACGACTCCGTGCCCGAGCTGCTGGTCGGCCTCGTCCTCTCCCCCCAGATCGCGGGCGCCCTGCCCCGGGACCTCGCGGCCTCCCTGCCGGGGCCGCTGCACGCGCGCTATCCCGGGGTGTGCTGGCGGGTGGCGGCGGTGACCGACCGGCTGGTCGTCCCGCCCGCCGACGGCCTGGACCTGCTCGAGGCCGCGCGCGACCGGATGCTCGACGAGGACTGGGACCTCGTCGTGGTCCTCACGGACGTCCCGCTCAAGGACGGCCGCAGCCCCGTGCTCACGCAGCTGAGCCCCGTGCACGGCGTGGGCCTGGTCGCCGTCCCGGCCCTCGGCGCCCTGCACCTGGGGCAGAAGGTGCGGCAGACGACCGTGCGGGTGGTCGGCCACCTGCTCGGCCACGACACGGAGGACGCGGACGACGCCGACGCGCAGGACGAGCTCGTGCGGCGGGCGCGGCAGCGGTCGGAGGACCTGGAGGACCGGCCCGAGGACAACGCCGTGCAGTTCACGGCCCGCGTCCTCGGCGGCAACGTGCGCCTGCTGCTCGGGATGATCCGCGCCAACCGGCCGTGGACCCTGGTGGTGCGGCTGTCCCGCACGCTCGCCCTCGCCGCGGCGACCGGCGTGCTCACCCTGGTCGCCTCGGACCTGTGGCTGCTCGCCGCCGCCTACGGGCCCTGGCGGCTGGGGCTGCTGGGCCTGCTGTCGATCGCCGCGGTGACCGGTGCCCTCGTCGTCGGCGCCCGGCTGTGGGAGCGCCCGCGCCGGCGGGCCGAGCGCGAGCAGGTGGCCCTGTTCAACCTCGCCACCGCCGCCACCGTGGCCATCGGCGTGTCCGTCTTCTACCTCGCGGTCTTCGCCCTGTCCTGGCTCGGGGCGCTGCTGCTCGTGGACGGCGGAGTCTTCGCGGCGGTGATCGGTGCCCCGGTCGGGGCGGTGGAGTACGTCAAGCTCGCGTGGCTGACCGCCACGCTCGCCACCGTGGGCGGGGCCCTCGGGGCCGGGCTCGAGGACGACGACGCCGTGCGCGCCGCGGCGTACACCCGCTCGGAGCCCTGACCGGGACCGCCGCCGGCCTCGTCCTCGCGGACGCCGACAGTCAGTAGACTTGGTGTCCCCGGGGTGCTCCCGGAGCCGACCCGGGAGGACACCATGGCCGCCGCGCAGCAGAGCCCCGCGAAACCCCGCCCGCCCCGCACGCCGCGCCTGCGGCGCAGCAACTGCAGCCGTCCCGGCATCACCCGCCGCGGGTACGGCAAGGGGTTCGCCTACCGGCACGCCGACGGCACGAAGGTCCAGGACGGGGACGAGCTCGACCGGATCCGCGGGCTGGCGATCCCCCCGGCCTGGAAGGACGTGTGGATCAGCCCCCAGCCCAACGGGCACATCCAGGCCACGGGAGTCGACGGCGCCGGACGGCGCCAGTACATCTACCACCCTCGGTGGCGGGAGCTGAAGGACCGCGAGAAGTTCGACCGTGTCCTCGACTTCGGCGACACGCTCCCGCAGGCCCGCCCGGCCGTTACCCGGCTGCTGCGGACGGAGGGCGCCACGGAGGAGAAGGCCTGCGCGGCGGCCTTCCGGCTCATGGACGAGGCCGCCCTGCGCATCGGCAACGAGGAGTACGCCCAGTCGAACGGCTCCTACGGCGTCACCACCCTGCTGGTCCGGCACGTCCGGGTGGACGGCCGGGACGTGCACCTCGACTTCCCCGGCAAGAGCGGGCACCAGTGGACGCTGAGCCTCCGGGACGCCGACCTCGCCGCCGCGCTCGCGCCCCTGCTGGAGCGCGGCCCGGACGAGACCGCGCTCGCGTTCCGCGACGAGGACGGGCAGTGGGCCGGCATCACCAGCGCCCGGCTCAACGACTTCGTGCGGGACCGGTGCGGCCCCGACTTCACCGCCAAGGACTTCCGCACCTGGCAGGGGACGGTGACCGCCGCGATGGCGCTCGCCGCTCGCGCCGATACCCGCCCCAGCGAGAGCGCCCGGAAGAAGGCCGTGTCCGCCGCCATGCGGGAGGTCGCCGAGCACCTGGGCAACACCCCCGCCATCGCCCGCAGCTCCTACACGGACCCGCGCGTGATCGACCGGTTCCTGGACGGCGAGACCATCGACGCCGCCACCTACCGGGCCGCGGAGCGGTCCCTGCGCGGATTCCTCACCTGAGCGCGGAACCGGGCGGCCGGGCGGCCGCCCCGGTCCCGCGCTCAGGACAGGCCCACGTAGGTGGCCGAGTACCCGAAGCCGACGACGTCGTCGCGGCTGTCGCCGTCGACGTCCCCGAGCAGGCGCGGGAACCGTGCCGGGTCCCAGCCGGCCGCCCAGCCGAAGGAGCTGGACGTCAGCTCGGGCCCGGTCAGGAAGTCGTCGTCCCCGTAGGCCACGAGCACACCCGCGTTGCCGAAGCCGACCACGTCCAGGATCCCGTCGCCGTTGATGTCCGCGAGGTCCCGGGGGTGTCGGTCGGTGCGCCAGCCCTGCGCGGCGCCGAAGTCGGCGAGCTCGAGCGAGACCGGCTGGTGCCTGGGCTCGCCGGGGGCGGCGGGCCGGGAGTAGGCGGCGAGGACCCCGCGGTGGCCGAAGCCGACCACGTCCGGGGGAAGGTGGCCGCTGACGTTGCCGACGACCCGGGGGTGCTGGTCGACGCGCCAGCCCTGGGCGTACCCGAAGTCGCTGATCTCCAGGGCGGGCTGGGTGAACGTGTCCCCGAGCGCCGAGAAGTAGGAGACGTAGGTGCCGGCGTCGCCGAAGCCCACGATGTCGGCCGTCCCGTTGCCGTCCATGTCCGCGAGCATCCGGGGGTTCTTGTCGATCCGCCACCCGCGGTCCCAGCCGTAGCTGTCGATCCGCTTGCCGGTGCCGTCGAAGGTGCGGTCCGCCCGGCCGTGGGAGATGGTCACGCCGGAGTACCCGAAGCCGACGATGTCCGCCGTCCCGTTCCCGGAGAGGTCGGCCAGTTCGCGGACGTGCTGGTCGACCCGCCAGCCGTGGTTCCAGCCGAAGTCGCGGACCTTGAGCTGCGGCGCGGTGAAGCTGCCGTCGGGCTGCGCGTAGGAGACGATCACGCCGGCGTTGCCGAAGCCGACGAGGTCGTCCCGGCCGTCGCCGTCGACGTCGGCGACCGTGCGCGGGTGCCGGTCGGTGCGCCAGCCCTGCGCGGTGCCGAAGTCGCGGACCTTCAGCACCGGCGCGGCGAACGTGCCGTTGGCCTGGCCCTGGGCGACGAAGACGCCGGGGTCGCCGAAGGCCACGACGTCGGCGCGGCCGTCCCCGTTGACGTCGGCGAGCTCGCGCACGTGCTGGCCGACCCGCCAGCCGTCGACGTAGGAGAGGAACCCCTGGGTGGACACGGCGTGGGCCGGTCCGGCGAGAGCGATGCCGGTGGTGGCCAGCGCCGCCGCGGAGAGCCCGGTGAGCAGCCGGGACGTCGGTGTGCGTTTCATGGTGGAACCTCCAGGTTCCGAGGAGCGGGGAACTGGGTCCGGATCGCCGGACGGCGGGTGGGACGCCGGTCGGCCCCCACCGCCCGGCGATCGGCCGTGCGCTCGGCCGGGGTCCCGGGACCGTGGGTCCACCGGTGACCGCCCTCTGCCAAGCGGACGGAACTGCTGGTGGGACCAGTCTAGATCCGTGCGTATGCGATCGCTAAGTGTTCTCCGTGACGTGCTGAATCGTTATCCCGGATCCGTGACCGGGGGCCCGGGTCCCCGTCCCGGGGCCGCTCAGCGGCGGATGCCGCGCCGGAAGTACAAGACCGGGCCCACGAAGTTGACGGCGATGATCGCGGCCCACGTCCCCTTGCCGCCGTTGACCTCCGCCGCGGGCCGCAGGGCGAGGTCCGCCCAGGCGGTGGCCGCCAGCGAGACCTGCACGGATGCCAGCGTCAGCAGCGCGGTCCGCTGCCCCGGCGTGAGGTCCTTCCACCGGGTGCTCCTCCTGGTGCCGATGCGCGTCATGGTCGTCCTCCCGGTGCTCGGGGACTCGGGGTCCCGGCGGCCGCTCCGCGGGCGGCCCGTGGCGCTCATGCTGGTGCGGGCGCCGCCGGCAGTCAACGCCTGACCGGCACGCGGGCCCGGGCGCGGGTCAGACGCTGAGATCGGGCCACAGGACGCGGAACGCCACCGCCCAGCCGGCGACCCAGGCCAGGGACAGGGTCAGCAGCGCCGCCCCGGCCACGGCGACCACCCCGGCGCGGCGCCGGAGCGTGCCGGCCAGGTGCCACGCGGCGGGCACCACGCCGAGGACCCCCAGCAGCAGGACCGCCTGCCCGAGACGGGTGAGGGGCCGCACCAGGGACAGGTCCGGCTGGACGCTCGCGGCGAACAGCACGAGTCCAGCCAGCACGGCCACCGGGGCGGCGTAGGCCAGTCGCCGCACGCGCCGGGGGCGGGCGCCGGTGTCCGGCGGGCCCCACCGCCGGCGCCGCCGCAGGCGGTTCACCGGCCAGGCGACCAGCGTCACGACGAGGACCAGCAGCGCCGCCAGCAGCAGCAGGTGGGGCACGAAGAGCCCGTGCCAGGCGCTCACCCTGCCCTCGGTGCGGTAGGCGACCAGCGCGACGTCCCGGACCCGGTCCTCGTCGGCCCGCGCCGCGAGGGTGGCCGTGCCCCCGGGCTCCCGCCACAGCCACGGCTCGGCCTCGCGCATCGTGGTGGGGGGAGCCCCGAGGGACGCGACGCGGATCGTCCCGTCCGGGCCGGCGGTCACCGTGGTGATCGCGAGCGACCCCACCAGCGCCGCGGCGCTCGACGCCGCCCGGCGTTCGCCGCGGTAGTGGCCGGCCACGGCGGCTGCCCGCTCCGCCGCGCCGGGCGGGAGCGCCGGCGCCGCCCGCTCGGGCGGGGCGACGTACCGGCGGGCGAACTGCTCGACCAGCTGCTGCCGCAGCACCGCGGTGCTGAGCGCGCGCACCCCGTTGCCGTTGAGGGAGACGAACAGGCCCGCGTCCGCGCCGGGGAACAGGGCCAGCTCGCTGTGGAAGAGGTTGGTGTCGCCGCCGTGGGAGAGCACCCGCTCCCCTCGCACCTCGTGGCCCCGGAAGCCCAGGGTCATCTGTTCCGCGGCGCCGAGCCCGCCGAGGGACGCGGGCGGCAGCGCCGGGGCGTGCATGGCCGCCAGCGCCTCGGCGCCCAGGACGCCGTCGGGGCCGTGGCCCAGGTGCAGGTTCAGGAACGCGGCCATGTCCCGCGCGGTGCTGCTCACGGATCCGGCGGGCGGGACGGAGATGTGCTCGAACGGCCCGGGCTCGGCCCCCGGCGCCGGGAAACCGCCGGCCATCCGTTCGGACAGCCCCGGCGGGAGCGGCTGCTCGGCGGTGCTGGAGGTCATGCCCAGCGGGTCCAGGACCTCGCGGCGCACGTACTCCTCGAACGGGACGCCGGTGACCTGCTGGACGACGTAGCCGACCAGGGCCAGGCCGTAGTCGGAGTACGCGGGGGTGGTGCCCGGCGCGAAGAGCTGCTGCGGCGGGTCCTCGGCCAGCTCGGTGCGCAGGTCGCGGACCTTCCCGGCGTCCGGCGTGATGAGGTGGTCCACGCGCGCCTCGAAGCCGGCGGTGTGGCTCAGCAGGTGCCGCAGCGTCACCGTCCCGAGGGGGAGCTCGAGCGGGAAGTCGAGGTGCTCGCGGACGTCGCCGTCCAGGTCCAGGGCACCGCGCTCCACCTGCTGCAGCACGGCGGTGGCCGTGAAGAGCTTGGACACCGAGCCGATCCGGAACAGGTGGTGCCCGGGGTCCACGGGGGTGGCCCCCGGCACGGACCGGGGACGGTCCGCCGCGCCGTAGCCGCGCAGCGTGACGACCTCGCCGCCGGAGACGACCGCCACCGTCGCCCCCGGGAGCTGTTCGGCATCCAGGAGGGCGGGGACCAGGCCGTCGAGCCACGTGTCGACGTCCTCGGTGCTCAGCTCCCGCACGGCCTGCCCCGCGCGCTCCTGCGCGGCGGCGGGAGGCGGCGCCGCCGGGTGCGCGAGCAGCAGCAGCGCCGCGAGGACCAGCACGAGCACCGCCCGGGGACCCCTCGGGGCGGCCACGCGGAACGACGACGGTGCCGGGAGCCGGTGCACGCGCATGGGGCCATCCTGCTCCACCGCCGGGTCCCGTGTCCGAGTGTGACCGTGGATTCCGGGCGTCGGCGGGCTCCGGCGCCCGCTGCCGGGCCGGCGGTCTAGCCTGGGAGGCATGACCCGGTCCCGGACCTTGTCGCCGTCTGTTCCCGTCCCCGTCCCCGTTCGGGGGCCGGGGGCCCGAGCGGCCGCCGCCGCCGTGCCGCTCGGGGTCCGGCCGTGATCGGGCGGCTGCCGGGCGGCGCCCGCCGGCACTGGGCGGACCTGGAGCGCCCGGGCCACCCGGTGCCGCCCCCGGTGGACACCGCGGCGTACGCCGGCCTGCCCGAGCCCGCGCGCCGCTGGCTGGAGCACGCCGTGCCGCCCGGCACCCCGGCGTGGGTCTCGGCGGAGCTGTCGATGCGCGGCGAGATCCGGCTCGGCGGCGCGTGGCGCCCCTTCTCCGCCCGGCAGCTCATCACCCCCGGGATCGGCTTCGTCTGGGCCGCCCGCACCCGGGTCCTCGGCCTGCCGGTCGCGGGCTACGACCGGTACGGGCCCGGCGGGGGCGAGCTGCGGTGGCGGCTGCTGGGCCTCGTGCCCGTGCTGTCCGCCGCGGGCCCGGACATCACCCGCAGCGCCGCCGGGCGGCTCGCCGGCGAGGGGGTCCTCGTCCCGCCGGCCTGCCCGGGCGCCACCTGGTCCGCGGGGACCGCCCCGGACACCGCCGTCATGACCTGGGTCCTCGACGGGGAGCGCGAGGACGCCCTGCTCCGGGTCGATCCGGACGGCCGGCTCCGGGAGCTGAGCATGCAGCGGTGGGGCGACCCAGACGGCACCGGGTACGGCCGCCACCCCTTCGGGGTCGCGTTCTCCGAGGAGGCCGATCTCGCCGGCGTGCGCATGGCCACCGTCCTGCGCGCCGGCTGGGCCTGGGGCACCGACCGGCAGGCCGAGGGCGAGTTCTTCCGGGCGCGCATCGAGGACGTCCGGTTCCGCTGAGGGCCTCTCCCGGCACGGGGCTCCCCGAACGGCACGAGCTGCCCGGGAGGCCGTCCGGTCAGCGGGCCGGGCCCTGGTTCTCCGGTCCGTCCCCGGGCCGGTCGTCCGGCTGGTCCCCGGGCCGGTCCTGCGGTCGGTCGTGCGGCCGGTCCTGCGGCCGGTCGGGTGCCGCTGAGGACCAGGGCACCGGCGCCGCCGCGGGGGACGGGGGCTCGGCCGGCCCCTGGTCGAGCCGGAACGGCGGGTACTCGTCCCGCAGGAGCAGCACGTAGGCGAGGACCCGGTTGACCCAGCGGTTGATGCCCACGACCAGCGCGAACAGCTCGGGACGGTACCGGCCCGTGAAGAGCAGGACCACGGCGGCCACCAGCACGAGCAGCCCGAGCAGGGACGGTCCCCAGCTGGTGGTCGTCGTGCCGTCGTCGCCGCTGCGGGTGGTGCTCCACGTGCCGCCGCCGCCCGTGAGCACCCCGAGGATCAGCAGGTGCGGGATCGCCAGGAGCCACCACTTCACGAGCACGAGACCGCGGGAGAGCCGCTCCGGGTAGGCGACCTCCAGCTGCGCCGGATGGTCCGCACGGGCCAGGGTGAAGGGCGGATACCGGTCGGTGCCCAGGGCCGAGTAGGAGTAGAACGCCACCCGCCAGCTCCACCGCAGGACCCCCACGCTGAAGGAGAACCACGAGGGCGGGTACCGGCCCGTGAACAGGATGGCGAACCCGGCGGCGACCGTGGTGACCACCAGGGCGAACCACAGCACGGCCAGTACGATCAGGTGGGGGATCACCAGCAGCCACTTGACCAGCCACAGCCACCGGGACAGTCCCGCGTCGAGGAAGCCGGTCAGGCGCACGGGCGAGATTGGCGGCGGGGTCCGGTCCCGCCCCGGGTTCTCGGCGAGGGCCGCTCCCGGGCCCGTGCCGCGCGGCGGGGTGCGCGGGTCGATGTCCCGGCCGAGTCCGGCGGCGCCGAGCAGCAGCAGCGGGAGGCCCACGACCAGCCCGGCCAGCCCGCCGATCAGCTGGCCGCCGGCCAGGGGGCCCAGGAGGTCGGAGCGCGCTCCGAGCTGCAGGTCGGCCCAGACCGGCCGGGTGGCGTCGGCGTTCATCACCACGAGCGTCCAGCTGCCCGAGCGCAGGTCCAGGGTCAGCTCCCGGGTGCCGGGGCCCTGGTCCGAGTCGGCCCAGAAGGTCTGGTTCCCGGGCCGGTCGGGCACCCGCTCGCCGGGCACGCGGGCCCGGGTGTCGTCCCCGGACTCCGTGGCGCGGCCGAGCTCGGCGTGGGCGACGCCGTCGAGGTACCGGTCGACGTCGGCGGTCTCGGCCACGCCCACGAAGATGTCCTGCTGCGGGTCGGCCGCCATCACGCGCACCTGCACCCTGCCGAGCTGGTCGAGGAAGGGCACGGGGGAGAGCTGGGCGTCGCCGACGTCGAGCACGGCGGGCGGGCCGACCAGGGCGTAGGTGATGGTCTGGTGCCGGTCCGGGGACGCGGTGAGGAAGCGCCCGTCCTGCTGGGCCGCGGCCGCTCCGGCGAGGACCAGGCCGCTCACAAGCGCCGCCAGGCCCAGGGCGGTCAGCAGGGTGCCCAGGACCAGCAGCACCCACTGCCCGGGCCTCGTGCGGCGCGGGGCGTCCTGCCGGTCGTCCGGACGGGGCGGGTGGGAGGCGGGGTGCTCGTTCACGGGAGCTCCTGAGGAGTCGGGCGGTGGCCGGAGCCCGGTGCGGGGCGTCCGCGGGATGTCGGCGGGTGGTCTCTTCGATGCGCTTCCCCGGGTCCGCTGCCCTGCGTGCGGTCCCTGTGGTGCGGTTCCGGCCGGGCCCGGGGCCTGGGGGCCGGAGCTCACCCGCGCAGGACGGCGGCCCCCGTGATCCGGTCCGCGGCCAGGTCGGCGAGGGCCCGGTCCGCGGCGCGCAGGGGATAGGGGACGGTGGTGGGGCGCAGCCCCAGCCGGGCGGCCAGTCGCAGGAACTCCTCGCCGTCCTGCCGGGTGTTGGCGGTCACGCTGCGCAGCTGCCGCTCCTGGAAGAGCTCCGCGGCGTAGTCGATGGCAGGGACGTCGCTGAGGTGGATCCCGGCGACGGCCAGGGTGCCGCCCCGGTCCAGGGCGCGCAGCGCCGGGGGGGGACGAAGGTGCCCACGGGGGCGAAGAGGATCGCCGCGTCCAGCGGCACCGGGGGAGGCTCGTCGGCCTCCCCGACGAAGGCGGCGCCCAGGTCGCGGGCCAGCTCGCGCGCCGCCTCCGAGCGGGTCATGACGTGGACCTCCGCGCCCTGGTGTAGGGCCACCTGGGCGGCGAGGTGGGCGGACGCGCCGAAGCCGTAGATGCCCAGCCGGCCCCCGGGCGGCAGCCGGGCCCGGCGCAGCGCCCGGTAGCCGATGATCCCGGCGCACAGCAGGGGAGCCGCGTGCTCGTCGTCGAACTCCTCGGGCAGGCGGTAGGCGAAGGCCTCCGGGGCCAGGGTGAGCTCCGCGTAGCCGCCGTCCTGGTCCCACCCGGTGAAGCGCGGGGCGGTGCAGAGGTTCTCCCGGCCGCGGCGGCAGAACCGGCAGCGGCCGCAGGTGTGCCGCAGCCACGCGACGCCCACGCGCTCGCCCTTCCGGAACCGGGCGCAGCCGGGGCCCGCGCCCACCACCTCGCCGACGATCTCGTGGCCCGGGATCACCCCCGCCCGGTGCAGGGGGAGGTCGCCCTCCACGAGGTGCAGGTCGGTGCGGCACACCCCGCAGGCCCGCACCCGGAGGAGCAGCTCCCCGGGCCCCGGCACGGGGTCGGGGCACTGCCCGAAGCGCATCGGCCCGCCGGCCGCGGGACCGGGCTCATCGATCCACCACGCACGCATGCTGTCCTCGTCGATCCCCCCGGGGAGGGCTCCGGCCGCGGCCGTGACCCCTGTCCTGGCTCCGAGTCTAGGAACGGATCGGGGGCGCCGTCAGGAAACGAGGAATGTTAATGCCCCGGAGCCCGGAGCCCGGGGCCGTGCGGACCGCCCCCGCTTCCCGGCGGGAGGTGTTCCCAATCGGGACGCGGGGGACGAGCATGGGGGGACGAAGGACCGCGCGGGTGCGGCCCGCGTCGCAGGCACCCGGGCGGAACCCGATCCGGCGCGCGACGAGAGGACTCAGGGATGACCGAGCGCATCGACCGATGGCCCACGGGGGCTCCGTGCTGGGCGGACATCATGGTCTCGGACCTGGACCGTTCCATGGACTTCTACGCGAGCGTGCTCGGGTGGCGGTTCACGCCCTCGGACCCGGAGTACGGCGGCTACTGCAACGCCCTGGTGGACGGACAGCCGGTGGCGGGGATGTCCCCCGCGCTGCCCGAGATGGAGGACGACCCGCACGCGTGGGCGGTCTACCTCTCGTCCGACGACATCGTGGCCACGGGCAGGGCCGCGGTGGCGGCCGGTGCCCGGCAGCTGTTCGAGCCGATGGCGGTGGGCAGCTTCGGCACCATGGGCGTGTGGATCGACCCCACGGGGGCGGCCTTCGGGGTGTGGCAGCCGCAGGAGCACACCGGGTTCAGCATCGTCGGCAGGCACGGGACCGTGGCCTGGTGCGACCTCCTGACCACCGACCAGGCGGCCGCCGAGCGGTTCTACGCCGAGGTCTTCGGCTACACGTACCAGGACATCGGGACGCGGCACGAGGCGTACGCGGTGTTCACGGTCCCGGGCATGGACCGTTCGGCCGGCGGCATCGGCGTGGCCGCCGAGGACGTCGACCACCTGCAGGAGGCGCCGCCGCTGTGGTGGGTCTGCTTCGAGGTCGACGACGCCGACATCGCCGCCGAGCGGGTCGTCGCCGCGGGGGGCGCGCTGGTCCAGGAGCCGGAGGAGTTCGGCTACGGGGAGCTGGTGTTCGCCGCCGGCCCGGACGGCGAGCGCTTCGCCATGATGGGCCCGTCCTCGGAGGACTGGACGGAGGAGGACGACGAGGACGCCGGCCAGGACGACGACGGCACCGACGGGGACGCCGGCCGGCCGTGAGCGCGCCCGCCGGCCGGCGGCGGGCCGGGGCGGGCGGCGGCCCGGTGCCTCAGGGCGTCGGGCTCAGAACATCCCCACGACGGCGCCGACGAACCACAGCACCACGAACAGCGCCACGAGGCCGATGATGACGGCCAGCGCGATCTTCCCCTTCGCGGAGTCACCGGGCCGGTCGACGTCGAGCTCGTGGTTGGTGGGGCCCACGCCCGAGCCGGCGTCGGGAGGGGTGTCGCCCTCGATGCTCAGGCCGGACTCCTCGTTCAAGGCGTCACCGGCCTTCTTCGGGTCGTTGCGTGCCTGCTCGGGATTGATCTCGGCCACGGGGTCCTGCTCTCTTCCGGTGGGACGTGCTGGGACGGGTGCTTCCAGCAGAATAGCAAGCTTGCTGGTGAAACGGTCGGGGCCGCCCGGGTGCTCCGGGAACGGGCGAACCGGTGTGCGCGATCGGGAACATGCCCGCCACGCGGGCATGGGATGGCTTGAGTGCAACTCGTGGTATCACTTGTACCGTGTAGTGGCCGTCACACGCCTGCCGGCAGTCCAAGGACCCGCGTCCCCGCTCCGCCACCCAGGCCGCCGGCGGCGGCGGCGACGTCGACGGCACGTTCGTCTTCGCGGCGTCGTCCGACCCCAAGACGCTCGATCCGGCGTTCGCGCAGGACGGGGAGTCCTTCCGCGTCTCCCGCCAGATCTTCGAGGGGCTCGTGGGCGTGCAGGAGGGCTCGGCGGACCCCGAGCCGCTGCTCGCCGAGTCGTGGGAGCAGTCCGAGGACGGCCGGACCTACACGTTCCAGCTCCGGGAGGGCGTCACCTTCCACGACGGCACGGCGTTCGACGCCGAGGCCGTCTGCGCGAACTTCGAGCGCTGGCACAACTTCGAGGGCCTCCTGCAGTCCGAGAACATGGCCTACTACTACGGCTCGCTGTTCAAGGGCTTCGCGGACGCCCCCGAGGACGCCATCTACTCCGGCTGCGAGGCCACGGGGGAGCGGGAGGCCGAGGTGACCCTGAACAAGCCGTTCGCCGGTTTCATCGCCGCCCTGTCCCTGCCGGCGTTCGCCATGCAGTCCCCCCACGGCCCTCGAGGAGTACGGCGCGGACACCGCCGGCGGCACGGAGGAGTCCCCGGAGCTCTCCGAGTACGCCCAGGGCCACCCGGTGGGCACCGGACCGTTCCGGTTCGACTCCTGGGACGTGGGCAACCAGGTGGTCCTGGCCGCCCACGACGACTACTGGGGCGAGCAGGGCCAGGTCACCGACGTGATCTTCCGGATCATCGACGACCCCCAGGCCCGCCGCCAGGCGCTCGAGTCCGGCAGCGTGGACGGCTACGACCTGGTGGCCCCGGCCGACACCCAGGCCCTGACGGAGGCCGGCTACAACGTGGTCACCCGCGACCCGTTCACGATCCTGTACCTCGGCTTCAACCAGGCGCAGGAGGAGCTCGCGGACGTCGACGTCCGCCGCGCCATCGCGCACGCCATCGACAAGGAGGTCCTGGTCTCCCAGACGCTGCCCGAGGGCACCACGTTGGCCACCCAGTTCATCCCCGAGTCCGTCAACGGCTACAACGAGGACGTCACCGAGTACGAGTACGACCCCGAGCGGGCCCGCGAACTGCTCGCGGAGGCCGGCTACGCCGACGGCCTGGAGCTGGACTTCAGCTACCCGACCGGCGTCTCCCGCCTCTACATGCCGAACCCCGAGCAGACGTTCACCACGCTCGCCGCGCAGCTGGAGGAGGTGGGCATCATCGTGAACCCGCAGCCGGACAAGTGGTCCCCGGACTACCTGGACCGCATCAACGGCACCCCGGACCACGACCTGCACCTGCTCGGCTGGACCGGCGACTACAACGACACCGACAACTTCGTGGGAGTGTTCTTCGGCCGGGAGAAGCCCGAGTTCGGCTTCGAGGACCCCGAGCTGTTCCGGGCGCTGGCCGAGGCCCGCGAGCTGACCAGCGTCGAGGAGCAGACGCCGGTCTACGAGGACATCAACGAGCAGATCATGCAGCTGCTGCCGGCGGTGCCCCTGGCCAACCCGGCGCCGTCGCTGGCCTTCGACCCCCGGGTGGAGTCCTACCCGGTGAGCCCGGTCAACGACGAGGTCTTCAACAGGATCGAGCTCAGCGAGTGAGCCCGGGTCCGGGGCGGCGCAGCGCGCGCCGCCCCGGACCGCCCCCGCCGCCCTCCCGGCGGTCCTCCCCTCTGCCCCTCTCCGTCCGGAAGGACCGGAATGCTCCGCGTCATCGGCAAGCGGCTCGCCCTGCTCGTCCCCACCCTCCTCGGCCTGTCGGTCCTGCTCTTCGCGTGGGTCCGCGCCCTGCCCGACGGGCCGGCCACCGCCCTGCTGGGGGACAAGGCCACCCCCGAGGCCGTGGCCCGCATCAACGAGGTCTACGGCTTCGACCGCCCCCTGCTCGAGCAGTACGTCGTCTACACGGGCCAGCTCCTCCGGGGGGACTTCGGCGCCTCCATCGTGACCGGCCGGCCCGTGGTCGAGGAGTTCCTCACCCGCTTCCCCGCCACCCTGGAGCTCGCGCTCGTGGCGCTCGTCTTCGCCGTGGGCATCGGGGTCCCGCTCGGCTACGTGGCCGCCCGCCACCGCGGCAGGCTCCTGGACCACTCCTCGGTGGTGCTGTCCCTGCTGGGCGTCACCGTCCCCGTGTTCTTCCTGGCGTTCATCCTCAAGTGGCTGCTCGCGATCCAGGTCCCGCTCTTCCCGGCCGACGGACGGCAGGACCCGCGCATCGACGCGACGCACCACACCAACTTCTTCGTCCTCGACGGCGTCCTCACGGGCGAGTGGGACGCGCTCCTGCACCTGGTCCTGCCGGGCGTGGCCCTGGGCACGATCCCGCTGGCGATCATCGTGCGCATCACCCGCGCCTCGGTGCTGGAGGTCCAGAGCGCGGACTACGTGCGCGCCGCCCGCGCCAAGGGCCTGACGCGCGGTCTGATCCGCGGCCGCTACATCCTGCGCAACGCCATGCTCCCCGTGGTCACCACCATCGGCCTGCAGACCGGCCTGCTGATCTCCGGGGCCGTGCTCACCGAGACCGTCTTCGCGTTCAACGGCATCGGCCGGTTCCTGCGGGACGCGATCTTCACCCTCGACTACCCCGTGCTGCAGGGCTTCATCATCTTCATCGCCCTGGCCTACTCCCTGATCAACCTGCTGATGGACATCTCCTACAGCCTCATCGACCCCCGGGTGCGTGTCCAGTGAGCGCCACACTTCCCCCCGCCCCCTCCGGCCCCTCGCACACCGAGAGCCCCGAGGCCGTCACGACCACCCCGGGCACCACCGCGGCGGTCGGCACGAGCTTGTGGAAGGACGCCTTCCGCCGGCTGCGCCGCAATCCCGCGGCCATCGCCGGGGCCGTGATCGTCGGCGTCTTCCTGCTCGTGGCCCTCCTGACCCCGTGGCTCGCCCCGTTCGGCGGCGAGGAGCTGCCCGGGCGCACCGAGATCACCCCCACCACCATCCCCGGCCCCGGCGAGGTCGAGGGCTATCCGCTGGGCCTGGACCGCTTCGGCGGGGACCTGCTGTCCAAGCTGATCTGGGGGGCCCGCGCCTCCCTGGTGATCGGCGTGGTCTCCACCGCCCTGGGCCTGGTCGGCGGGATGGTCCTCGGCCTGCTGGCCTGCTGGCCGGCGGCCTCGGCGGCTGGGTGGACAGCGTGATCATGCGCTTCGTGGACATCCTGCTCTCCGTGCCCAACCTGCTGCTGGCCGTGTCCATCGCCGCGATCATGGGGCAGAACCAGTGGGCCGTGATGATCGCGATCGGCGCCTCCCAGGTGCCCATCTTGGCCGGCCTGCTGCGCTCCTCGATGCTGTCCCAGAGGGGCGCCGACCACATCCTCGCCGCCCAGACCCTGGGCCTGTCCCGCCGCTTCATCACCATGAGCCACCTGCTGCCCAACAGCACCGGGCCGGTCATCGTCCAGGGCACCCTGACGCTGGCCACCGCGGTGATCGACGCGGCCGCCCAGTCCTTCCTGGGCCTGGGCGGCGGCGTGCCGCAGACGGCGGAGTGGGGCCGCATGCTCACCTACGCCCAGGCGGAGCTGTCGATCGCCCCGCAGCTGGCGTTCCTGCCCGGCCTGTGCATCGCCGTCACCGCCCTGGGCTTCACCCTGCTGGGGGAGTCCCTGCGCGAGTCCCTCGACCCCAAGTCACGAACCGCGTGAGGTGCACCGACCGATGAGACCGGAGAACCACGCCCCGGGGGCGGACGCCGCCCCGCTGCTCGAGGTCGAGAACCTCGCCGTGGCCTTCAGCACGATGAACGGACCGGTCCAGGCCGTCCGCGAGGCGTCCCTGACCCTGCGCGAGGGCCGGACCCTCGCCATCGTGGGGGAGTCCGGTTCGGGCAAGTCCACCACCGCCATGTCCGTGATCGGGCTGCTGCCCGGCAACGGCCGAGTGACCGGCGGCTCCGTCCGCTTCGCGGGCCAGGAGCTCGTGGGCCTGGACGAGGCGCGGATGCGGCGGATCCGCGGCCGGCAGATCGGTCTCGTCCCGCAGGACCCCATGTCCAACCTCAACCCCGTGACCACGGTCGGCCGCCAGGTGGACGAGACCCTGCTCGTGCACGGACTGGCCACCCGCCGGGGCGTGGACGAGAAGGTCGTGGCGGCGCTCGCGGCCGCGGGGCTGCCCGAGCCCGAGCGGCGCGCCCGGCAGTACCCGCACGAGTTCTCCGGGGGCATGCGCCAGCGCGCGCTCATCGCGATCGGGCTCTCCTGCCGGCCGCGGCTGCTCATCGCCGACGAGCCGACGTCGGCCCTCGACGTCACCGTGCAGCGCACCATCCTGGACCAGATCGAGCGGATGACCGAGGAGATCGGCACGTCCGTGCTGCTCATCACCCACGACCTGGGCCTGGCCGCCGAGCGCGCCCAGGACATCGTGGTGATGCGCCGCGGGCGGATCGTCGAGGCCGGCCCGTCCGCCCGGGTGCTCGAGAACCCGCAGGACGAGTACACCCGCCGCCTCGTGCAGGCGGCACCCTCGGTGGCCGCGGCCCGGGTGGGCCGGCAGGCCGTCCCGTCGCCGGGCCGGACGGGAGCGGGTGCGATGGCGGCGGCTCCGGCGGCGGCCGGTCCGTCGACCTCGGGCTCGACGGCGGGAGGCGCCACGGCCCCCGCCACCCCGGAGGTGGCCGGGGCCGCCGGCCGGGAGCCGCTGGTGGTGATCGAGAACCTCACCAAGGTCTTCAAGGGGCGGCTGGGCCAGGCGGACTTCACCGCGGTCCAGGACGTCTCCCTCACGGTGCCCCGCGGCAGGACCGTGGCGATCGTGGGCGAGTCCGGGTCGGGGAAGACGACGACGGCGCGGATGCTGCTGAAGCTCTACGAGCCCACCTCCGGGTCGATCCGCTTCGACGGCCAGGACGTGACGGAACTCCGGGGCAGGCAGCTGGCCGCGTTCCGGCAGCGGGTCCAGCCGATCTTCCAGGACCCGTACTCGTCCCTCAACCCGATGTTCACGATCGGGCGGATCGTCGAGGAGCCGCTGTCCACCTACGGCCGCGGCACCCGGGCGGAGCGCCAGGACCGGGTGAAGTGGCTGCTCGAGGAGGTCGCCCTGCCGCCCTCGACGGTCAACCGCTACCCCAACGAGCTTTCCGGCGGCCAGCGCCAGCGCGTCGCGATCGCCCGGGCGCTCGCCCTGCAGCCGGAGCTGATCGTGTGCGACGAGCCGGTGTCCGCGCTCGACGTGCTCGTGCAGAAGCAGATCCTGGACCTGCTGGGGCGGCTCCAGGACGATTTCGGGCTGTCCTACCTGTTCATCTCGCACGACCTCGCGGTGGTCCGGCTGATCTCGGACGAGGTGTGCGTGATGAAGGACGGCCGGCTGGTGGAGGCCGACGCGAGCGAGGAGATCTTCACCGACCCGCAGCACCCGTACACCCGGCAGCTGCTGGCCTCGATCCCCGGCAACGAGCTGCGCGTGGGGGCCTGAGACCGGCCGGGCGGCCGCGCTCAGCGCAGCGGTGCGGCCGCGGCCAGCCCCGCGAGCACCGCGAGCACGGTCAGCGCGCCGGTGCCCGCGGCGTTGAGCACCGCCCGGAGCGACCTGCCGTCCCGGGCCAGCCGCACGGTGTCGGCCATTGCGGTGGAGAAGGTGGTGTATCCGCCGCAGAAGCCGATCACGGCGACCGACGCCGCGGGCCCGCCCAGCACCCCGGCCAGTGCGGCCCCGGACAGGAGGCCGACCAGGAACGAGCCGCTCACGTTGACGACCACGGTGCCGGCGGGGAAAGACGTCCCCCACCGCTGCCGCACGGTCCCGTCCACCGCGAACCGGACCATCGCGCCCAGTCCGCCGAGGAGGCAGATCAGCAGGGCGGTCACGCGCGCCGCCCCCGGGCCGCGAGGACGGTGCCGGCGAGGCACGCCAGGAACCCGCAGACCAGCGAGACCCCCACGTAGGCCAGCGCCTGTCCCGCGGCCCCGCCGGTCAGCAGCCGCTCGGTCTCGAGGGCGAGCGAGGAGAACGTCGTGAAGCCGCCCAGCGCCCCGGTGCCCGCGCCGAGGCGCAGCAGCATCCCGCGGGGGGTCTCCTCGCCGCGCCGCAGGAGGGCCTCCAGGAGCAATCCCAGCAGGAACGCCCCGAGCACGTTCGCGGTCAGGGTGGCCAGGGGCCAGCCGGCCACCGTCGGCACCAGCTGGGCGAGGCCGTGGCGGGCGCCGGTGCCCATCGTCCCGCCGGCTCCCACGGCGAGGACCAGCAGCAGGCGCCGGTGCGGCGGTCGGCTCATGGGGGTGCTCCTCGGGGCGGGCTCCCCGGGGGGAGCGGTCGGCGGGCTCGATCCTACCGGCCGGTCCGTAGGATGTCCGGGTGCAGACGATACGCGGTGCCCGGATCCTCCTGGCCCTCAAGACCTCGCTCGCCGTGGCCCTGTCCTGGGTCGTGGCCCAGCGGATGCCCGGCGTGATCGACCAGTACCCCTACTACGCGCCGCTGGGCGCGATCTCCGCGATGTACCCGACCGTGCTGGGCTCGGTCCGTGCGGGGCTGCAGACCGTGGCCGGCATCGCCCTGGGCATCCTCCTGGCGGCCGGGGTCCTGCTGGTCGGCGAGCCCAACCTGGTGACGGTCGCCGTGGCGGTCGGCGTGGGCGTCCTCCTGGCGGGCATCCGCCGGCTCGGGGCGGGCGCGGAGTACGTCCCGGTCGGCGCCCTGTTCGTCCTCATCGTCGGGGGCCAGGACGCCGAGGGCTTCTCGGCGGGCTTCCTCGTGCAGATGTCGGTGGGCGTGGCGATCGGGCTCATCGTCAACGTGACGGTCTTCCCGCCGCTGGACTTCCGCACCGCCCGCCTGCAGCTCGACCGGCTGCAGAACGTCGTCGTCGACTACCTCGAGGACGTCGCCGGGGAGCTCGCGGAGCCCGGGACCACCGGGGGACGGGACTGGCGCCGGCGCAACCACTCCCTGGTGCGGATCACCGGCGAGGTGCGCGAGGCGGTCGACGAGTCGGCGCGCAGCGCCCGCGGCAACCCCCGGATGGTGCTCCGGCGGCGTCGGCGACCCGCCGCGGACCCGGGGGACCCGGGCTACGAATCCCTGCTGAAGCTCGAGAACGTCATCTTCCACCTCCGGGGCTTCACGGACGCGGTGCGCGAGCTCTACGACCACCAGGCGCACGACTGGCTGGTGCCCGCGTCCCTGACCGCCCGGCTCGGTGAGGCGGTGCAGTCCGCCGCCGACGCGGTGCGGGCGTGGGCCGCCGGTGAGGATCCGGAGGAGGCCGCCGAGCGGGTCCGCTCCCTGGTGGGCCGGCTCCACGCCGACCTCACCGACCCCTCCCGGGCGGAGGACCGGCTCGTCATGGCCGCGGCCCAGGACCTCGCCCGGCTCGTGGCGGTCCTGGACCCGCCGACCGCCCCGACGGCCGGCAGCAGCGCCGTGACCCGGGGCTAGGGGCCTCCTCCGTTCCGAGGCCGCCCCGGGGCCCGTGGGGCCACCGGGACGGCGGGCGGCTCAGGACCGGCTGCGCCGCCGCAGGCGCAGCGCCCCCGCCGCGCTCGCGGCGAGCAGGCCCGCGGCCAGGCCGGCGCCGGGACGCTGCTCCGGCTCCGCGACGGCCGTCTGCATGTTGAGGCCCGGGTTGACCTCCACCGGCGCGATATCGGCGGGCACCTCGACGGGTGCTGCCACGACAGGCGCCGCCACGACGGGTGCTGCCACGACAGGCGCCGGGACAGCCTCCGCCGGGGCCGGGATCACCGGCGCCGGCGCCACGGGGGCCGGGGCCGCGGGAGCCTCGCAGGCCAGGACAGCCTGCTCGAGGAGCACGAGGAACTGGTCGACCGCGCTCTCGTCGAGGGCCAGCTCGGCCAGCAGCGCCTCGAACGCCACGGCGGCCTCGGCGACGGCCTGCTTCGCGGCGGCGGGGTCGAGCGTGCCGAGCGCGGCGGTGAGCTGCTGGTCGAGCTCCACCAGGCGGGCCTCGGCCAGAGCGACGGCCTCCGCGTCGCCAGACTCCTGGGCCACCATCAGCGCGGCCGCGGCCGCCTCCAGCTCCTGCAGGCTCGGCCCGCCGACGCCCTCGACGAGCGCGGCGTACTGGGCCTCGGCGGCGGCCACGGCCTCGGCCGAGAGGTCGAGCGCCCCGAGCGACTCGGGGGTGAGCCCGGCCCCGGCCAGCGCCGCGTCCAGCTGTGCCGTGGCCTGCAGGCAGGCGGGGTCCCCCGGGGCCGCGACGGCCGCCGGGGCCCCGAGGAGGAGGCCTCCGGCCAGCATCGCGGCGGTGGCGCCCGTGGCCGCCCATGTCTTTCCAGCAGTCATGTCCTGTGTCTCCTGTGCTCGGTCGTCGCCCCGGGGTCGCCCCGCGGCCGGCAGCGCGCGGCAGGACCTCCCCCCGCGTCGCCGGTCCGCGCGGTGGCGGGGGCGACAGGAAATGTCGTGCTGCTGGTCGTGCGGCGTGCACCGCGGAGCTCGCGGAGATCCGGAGCGCGTCCGACGGACTGCTGTGCCGTCAAACTACTTGCCGGTAGTCCATGTTGACAATAGTGAACGGGCCGACCGCGTGCGGGCCCCGGCCGCTGGGCTCCGGCGGCGTCAGGGGCGGGGCCGCCGTCCGAGCGGAGCGGGGCTCAGCCGGCGGGGGTGGTCTCCAGGGCCTCCTGTCCGGCGGACCAGGCGGCGTAGGAGCCCTCGAGCTCCACCACGTCGTAGCCGGCGTGGCGCAGGGTCGAGGCCACGACCGAGCTGCGCAGCCCGCTCTGGCAGTAGGTCACGATCGTGCCCTGCTCCGGGAGCCGGTCCAGGTTCCACAGGACCCGGCCGCCGTGCAGCTGGGTGGAGCCGGGGATGTGGCCGGCGGTGTGCTCGCTCACGGCGCGCACGTCCAGCAGGAGGGCGTTGTCGAAGGTCTCGACCTCCTGGGGGGAAACCAGCCGCGGGGTGGCCTGCGGCAGACCCTCGATCCCGGTGACATAGCCGGCCACCGCGTCGATGCCCACGCGCACCAGGTGGTCCCAGAACTCCTGGGCGGCCTCCTGGTCGGGCGCCAGCAGCACCAGCGGCCGGTCGTCGGCCTCGGGGTTCACGGCCCAGGCGCCGAAGGTCGCGATCGACTTCCCCGCCGGGATGTTCAGCGCTCCGGACACGGTCCCGGTGTGCACCTCGTCCGCGGAGCGGGTGTCCACGAAGGTCACCTCGCCGGCCGCCAGCTGCTGCGCGACCTGCTGCGGGTCGAGCTCGGGCAGGGGCGCCCGCTCGCCCATGACGGCCGGGCCCCGGCGGTTTTGGTTCTTCATCCGGCCGAAGTAGAACGGGGCGTCCGGCTGGCCGTCGAGCAGCTCGGCGACGAAGCCGGCCTCGTCGTCGGCCGCCAGGTAGGGGCCCCACCAGGCGTAGAGGCGCTCGTAGCCCACCGTGGTGGAGGGGATCGCGCCCAGGGCCTTGCCGCAGGCCGAGCCCGCGCCGTGGCCGGGGAAGACCTGGACGTGGTCGGGGAGGGTCAGGAACTTCTCCTTGAGGCTGGCGAACATCTGCTTCGCGCCGAGGAAGCGGGTGTCCACGCCGCCGGCGGCCTCGTCCAGCAGGTCCGGGCGGCCCAGGTCGCCGGAGAACACGAAGTCGCCGGTGAGCAGGTAGCCCGGGGCGTCGGCGAAGGCGCCGTCGGTGACCAGGAAGGACAGGTGCTCGGGGGTGTGGCCCGGGGTGTGCACCGCGGCCACCACGATGTTGCCGATGCGGATCTCGTCGCCGTCGTGCAGGCGGGCGGCCTCGAACTCGTACTGCCAGTCCTCCCCGCCCTCGCCGGAGACGTGGATGTCCGCGCCGGTGGCCGCGGCCAGCTCGCGGGTGCCCGAGAGGTAGTCGGCATGGATGTGGGTCTCGGTGACCGCGGTGATCTCCATGCGGTTCTTCGCGGCCATGTCCCGGTAGACGTCGATGTCGCGGCGGGCGTCGACCACCAGCGCCTGGCCGGTGCGCTGGCACCCGATGAAGTAGCTGGCCTGGGCGAGGTCCTCGTCGTAGATGCGCTCGATCAGCATGAGATTTTCCTTCGTTCGATGGCTGGTGACGCGTGTCCGGAGGGGTTCCCGCGCCGTCCTGAGCACAACGATAATACCCCAGGGGGTATAGCACAAGTACCCCCTGGGGTATCTAGCCGCAGGGGTGCCGGGACGGCGGCCGGCGGCTCCGGTGCCGGCGGACCGCCTCGTCGTAGGAGGCCACGAGGAACTCCGTCGCGGCCCGCCAGCCGAGGCCCTCGGCCTCCGCCCGGCCGGCCGCGCCCATCCGTGCGCGCAGGGCCGCGTCGTCGAGCAGCCGGGCCAGGCCCGCGGTGAGCGCGTCCGCGTCGCCGGGCGGCACGAGCAGCCCCGTCCGCCCGTCGGCCACCGCGAACGGGATGCCGCCGGCCCGGGCGCCGACCACCGGCACCCCGCTCGCCAGGGACTCCAGGGCCACGAGACCCAGCGTCTCGGTGGTGGACGGGAACGCGAGCACGTCCGCCGAGGCGTAGGCGGCCGCCAGCTCCTCCCCGGCGAGCCGGCCCGGGAAGACCGTGGGGGTGCCCGCGAAGCGCCGTTCGAGCTCGGGCCGGTGCGGGCCGTCGCCCACCACGGCGAGCCGGGTGCTCGGCAGCCGCCGGATCGGCTCGAGCAGCGCCGCCACGTTCTTCTCCCTCGACAGCCGCCCCACGGAGAGCACCAGCCGCTCCCCGGGGTGTCCGCCGGTGAGCCGCGACCGCATCGCGGCGGAGGCCCTGGCGGGGTGGAACAGGACGGTGTCCACGCCCTTGGGCCACAGCGACACGCGGCGCACGCCCAGGGCCGCGGCCCGGTCCACCATGGGCCCCGACGTGCACAGGTTGACCTCGGCGAGGTTGTGGGTCGTGCGGATCCACCGCTCCACGGGCCGGCGCAGGGCGCCTAGCCCGTGCCCGAACACGCTCATGTACTGCGGCACGTCGGTGTGGAAGGACGCCAGCAGCGGCAGGTCCCGCGCCCGCGCGGAGAGCGCGCCCCACGCACCGAACCACACCGGGTTCACGGCGTGCACCACGTCGGGGCGGAACGCCGACACGGCCCGCTCCGTGCGCGGGGACGGCAGGCCTCCCCGGACGTCCCGGTACCAGGGGAACGTCACGGACGGAGCCCTGACCACCCGGTGCGGACCCCAGCGCCCGGGTGGATCCCCCGGCGTGAGCACGAGCACCTCGTGGCCGAGGTCCCCGAGCTCGTCGAGGGTGCGCGTCAGGCGCGTCACCACCCCGTCGACGTTCGGGGCGAAGACGTCCGTCCAGAGCGCGATCCGCATCCGCCGGCTCAGGCGCCCGCGGACATGGGCGCGGGCGTAGCCGGGACCGCGGAGCGGGCCGGCCGCGCCGGGATCCCCGGGCGCCGACGGGAGTTCCACACGGACGTCGCCGGGATGCGGGAGCGGTCCACGCGGTGGGCCCAGCGCACGGCGGTCCGCTCGACCTCGAGCAGCAGCCCCTCCGAGAGGGTGGTGGGCCGCAGGCCGAGGTCCAGGAACGCGTCGTTGTCCACGTGCAGGTCGTTCTCCGCGGACTCCTGGCGGGGGTTGGGGACCATCTCCACCTCGGCGCCGGTGAGTCCGGCCACGAGCTCCGCGAGGTCGCGGACCCGGTGGGTCTCCGTCATCTGGTTGAAGATCTTCACGCGGTCGCCGGCCGCCGGGGGGTGGAGCAGGGCCAGCTCCACGCACCGGACCATGTCCTGGAGGTGGATGAACGCCCGGGTCTGCCCGCCGGTGCCGTGCACGGTCAGCGGGTGGCCGACCGCCGCCTGGACGAGGAAGCGGTTGAGCACCGTGCCGTAGTCGCCGTCGTAGTCGAAGCGGGTGACGAGCCGCTCGTCGAGCGCCGTCTCCGCGGTGCCGGTGCCCCAGACGATGCCCTGGTGCAGGTCGGTGATCCGCAGGCGGTCGTTCCTGGCGTAGAACGCGAACATGGTCTGGTC
The DNA here is from genome assembly GCF_040981075.1 of Kocuria sp. CPCC 205263. Lineage (NCBI taxonomy): Bacteria > Bacillati > Actinomycetota > Actinomycetes > Micrococcales > Micrococcaceae > Kocuria > Kocuria sp. CPCC 205263. Next base: position 80,633 of record NZ_JAVKPV010000012.1, read on the forward strand.
CAGGACCTTGGTCATGTGGTACAGCGAACCGGGGTGGGAGGGGTAGAGGATCTGCTGGGGGACGGGGCCGTGCGGTCCGGGGACCTCCACGTCCAGGTAGCCCTCCGGGATGCGCATCCCGGCGGTGCCGTACCCGTAGACCCCCATGGTGCCCAGGTGCACCACGTGGACGTCCAGCCCGGACTCCACGACCGCGCACAGCACGTTGTGCGTGGCGCCGACGTTGTTGTCCACGGTGTAGCGCTTCGTGCGGGGGGTGCGCATGGAGTACGGCGCCGCCCGCTGCTCCGCGAAGTGCACCACGGCGTCCGGGCGCTCGATGACCAGGAGGTCGAGGAACGCCTCGTAGTCGGCGGCGAGGTCGATCTCGGCCGCGCCGATCCGTCGGCCCGTCAGCTCCTGCCAGGCCGCGCGGCGCTCGTCGAGGCCGCGGATGGGCGTCAGCGACTCCGTCCCGAGCCGGACGTCGATGGCGCGGCGGGAGAAGTTGTCGACCACCACCACGTCGTGGCCGCGCGCGGACAGGTGCAGGGCCGCGGGCCAGCCGCAGAAGCCGTCGCCGCCGAGAATCGCGATCTTCACTGGTGCTCCGTTCCCGGGCCGCTGCCGGGCCCGTCGTGTCGGTGTCGCGCTCAGCGTGGAGGACGCGCGTGAACCGGGAGTGAACGGTCCTGGACCAGCTGCTGGTGCCCGAACGAACCGGGGAGCACCTCCCAGCCCGGACCGGTCAGCTCGCGCAGCTCGTGGGGCAGATAGGAGCGGCGCAGGGACCGCAGCCCGTCGGTGCGCAGGAAGGAGCCCGGGGCCAGGGGCAGCACGCCCACCGAGTACAGCCGGTAGGCCGCCGGGCTGCGCACGAGGTCGTTGTGCAGCACGAGCCGGCCGGCCAGGTGCTCCGAGTCCGCCGCGAGGTCCCGCACCGGCCCCGGGTCCAGGTGGTGGAGCAGGTGGTTGGAGACCACCACGTCGAACGTCTCGCCGGCCGCGACCAGCTCCCGGCTGGTGACCCGCCGGAAGACCGGGGGCACTGCCCGCGGGTGCCGGGCCGACCAGCGGCGGGTCCGCGCCGAGGCCCACTCGTGGGCGCGGGCGTCCGGGTCGATGCCGGTGACCCGCAGGTCGATCCCGTCCCGCTGCGCCCACCGGGCCAGGGCGCGTGCCACGTCCCCGCCGCCGGCGCCGACGTCCAGGAGGGTCAGCGGCCGGCCGGGCACGGCCAGGGGCCGGATCCGGCCCCTGTAGGTGGCGGCCCACCCGGCGACCAGGGAGTTGACCACGTCGAAGCGCGCGTAGGTGCGCCGCAGCGCGGCGAGGTCGCAGCAGGGGTCGTCCATGAGCTCGCGCAGCTCGGCGTCCCGCCGGGAGAGGTCGGGCCGGGCGCGCGGCTGGACGGAGGGCATCTGCCCATTCTCCGCGGGCCGACACGATCCGCCAAGGAGCACGGCGGGCCGGGGGCGGCGCGCGGTGCCGTCACTAGACTGGGGCTCCCGGCCGGTGCCGGGCAGGACCGGAGGGCAGGAGGGGACCGCGTGGGACACACCGTGCGCGCCGTGGGCTCGCGACCCGGCCCGTGGATCGGCCTCGCGAGCGCGTGCTGGGCCGCCAACGCCGCCCTGGGGGCGTCCGTCGGCGCCGGGATCGTGCGCACGGGCCGGTTCCGCTGGATCCACCACGCCCTCTACGTCACCACCACCACGACGACGGCGCTGGCCGCGGTCCTCGCCGCCGGCTCCTCCTCCGCCTCCGGGCGCGCGGCGGGCCGGGCCCTGGCGCCGGCGCTGCTGCCCCTGGCCGCCCTGCCGCACCTCGGCACGCCCGCCCAGGGGCACCCGCGCCGCCACGCGCTCGCGGCGCTGTCCGCGGCTCCGTTCTACGCCACCGCCCTGTTCCGAGCCCGCGCCGCCCGCGCGGGCTGAGCCGCCCGACCTGACCGGAGAGCACATGGAGTTCCTCGACGTCGTCTTCAACCGCCGCACCACCAACGGCCCGTTCCTGCCGGACCGGGTGTCCCCGGAGCACCAGCGGCTGCTGCTGCGCACGGCCGCGGCCGCGCCCTCCCAGTTCAACAGCCAGCCGTGGCGCTTCGTGCTGATCGAGGACCGGGGGACCATCGACCGGATCGCCCGGATCAGCGCCGACTCGATGACGCAGGTGATGGCCGAGGGGAGCTTCTTCGACCGGTACAAGCGCTACTTCCGCTTCAGCAGGCAGGAGATGGAGGAGCAGCGCTTCGGGATGCTCTTCGACAAGCTGCCCGCGGTGCTGCGCCCCTTCACCAAAAAGGCGTTCACCCCGGGCGGGCAGGCGATGATGAACCGGCTGCGGGTGCCCCAGACCCTCGGCGCGGAGAACCACAAGCTCGTGGCAGGGTCCCCGCTGCTGCTCGGCGTGATGCTCGACCGCCGCGAGTACCGGCCTGGGGAGCTCTCCGGGTTCTACTCGCTGTTCTCGATGGGCGCGGCCATGGAGAACCTCTGGCTGACCACCGTGGAGCTCGGCATGGGCATCCAGTTCATCTCCTTCCCCATGGAGGCCCCCGCCCGGTGGGCCGAGGTCGTGGACCTCCTGGACGTGCCCGAGGACCTCGAGCTCATGGCCGTCTACCGCCTGGGCTACGTCCCCGAGGAGCATCGCCGCCCGGCCATCGACTGGTCCAGCCGGGAGCGGCGCCGGATCTCCCAGTACGTCTTCCGGGAGTCCTGTGCCACGCCGCAGGAGGGCTGGGACGAATGAGCGCCGCCCGCCGGCGACGAGAGCCGGGGCGTCGGGTGGGCGACTCTTCCATTAGTGTGTGCCACACACTGTCGTGTGAGTATGGCAGCTGAACCGAGCGACCCGATCGTGGCCTCCCACTTCCAGGAGCGGCGCCGCGGCACGGTGGTCCTGGCCTGCCTGCTCGTCCTGGACGAGCCCCGCTACGGCTACGCCCTGCTCCGGACCCTCGGGGACGCGGGGCTCGACGTCGAGGCCAACACGCTCCACCCGCTGCTGCGCCGTCTCGAGGCGCAGGGCCTGCTCGAGAGCGACTGGAACACCGACGAGTCCCGGCCCCGCAAGTTCTACCGGATCACCGGTCCCGGGGTCCGCGTCCGGGACGCCCTCGAGGCCGAGCGGCTCCGGCTGCACGCCGCCCTGTCCACCCTCGCCCGCCCCACTCGTCCCGAGGACTGATCGCCATGTCCGCCAGCACCCTCACCCCGCGCACCGAGAGCTATCTCCACGAGGTCGCCCGGCGCCTGCCGCCCAGAGCCCGCGAGGACGTGTCCCGGGCGCTGCGGGGCACCGTCGCCGACATGGTCGACGACGGCGTGGCGCACGGCCTCCCGCCGGCCGAGGCGGAGCGCCGCGCCCTCGAGGAGCTCGGCGACCCCGCCCTGCTGGCCGAGGACTACGGCGCCGGCCCGCGGCACCTGATCGGGCCCGAGCACTACCACGACGCCCTCGAGCTGCTGAAGGTGCTGGTGCCCGTCCTGGCCGGCCTCTTCGGCGGGCTCACCCTGATCGGCCGGCTCTTCGGGGAGGCGGGGCGCGAGGACCTGGTCACCTACCTCGTGCTCTCGCTCGCCCCCGCGGTCGGTGCCGCGATCCAGGGGGCGCTCATGGGGGCGGGCATCGCCGTCGTCGTCTTCGCCTGGTGGAGCGCACGGAGGTCGCGGAGGCGGTGGAGCGCGGCGCCCGGGGGGAGACCGGGGCGGCGGCGGAGGCGCCCCGCGCTGGACGGTCGAGCAGCTGCCGCCGCCGCGCCCGGAGCGGGACTCGACCGTGGGGGAGCTGGTCTGGGCCACCATCGCCCTGGGCCTGGCCTTCGCCGCGCCGTTCCTGCTCTCGCGGCCGCTGCTCCGTGAGGGCCCGCTCGCCGGCGAGCCCCTGCTCGACCCCGCCGTGTGGACGCCCTGGGTGCCGCTCTACCTGGGGATCGTGCTGCTGGCCTGGGGGTGGGAGCTGCTGCGCTTCTTCCGCCGCCGCTGGTCCTGGGCGCTGTTCGGGGTCAGTGCCGTCCTGGACCTCGCCATGGCCGCGCTGCTCATCACCGTGCTGCGCACCGAGTCCGTGGTGAACCCGGTCTTCCGCGAGCGCGGCTGGGTGGGCGAGGAGTTCGCGCAGATCGGGGTCGCGCTCGTGGTGGTCATCACCGTCTGGGACCTCGTGGCCAGCTTCCTCGCCTGCCGCCGGTCGACGGGCCGGCGGCGCTGACCGGCGGCGGCGCCCGCCGCTGCTGTCCGGCGCTCCTGTCCAGGCAAGCACTCGGCCCGCGGGAGCTCCGAGGAGCTCCCGCGGGCCGGAAGGGGGCCTCTGCCGCCGCGGGGTGCCGAGCAGCGCGGGACGCGGGACGCTTCGTGGGCGACCGGCGTCGGCCGGGATGCGCCGAACCGGGTCAGGTCGCGCATCGTGTGACCATCATTCGACACCCTGGTCGGCACTGTGCGCAAACGTCTACTCTGGAACCGGTCAGATCGATCAGATCGAGACGGGGAAGTGGGGCTGCGGTGATCAGCATGACGAACAGCGGGGCGGCAGCGGGTCCGCTGGACGCGACGGACCGGAGGATCCTGGCGGCGCTGGACGAGGACCCGCGGATGACGGTGCTCGCCCTGGCCCAGCGCACCGGCCTGGCGCGCGGGACGATCCACGCCCGGCTCGAGCGCTACCGCGCGAGCCCCGCGCTGCGCCCGCACAGCACCCGGGTGACGCCCGCGGCGCTCGGCTACGGCCTGGCCGCGAGCGTGGCCGTGGAGCTCGACCAGCACCAGCTCGACGAGGCGATCGCCGGACTGCAGGCGATCCCGCAGGTCATCGAGGTCTTCGCCCCCGCGGGGCAGACGGACCTGCTGTGCCGGGTGGTGGCGAAGGACCCCGAGGACCTCTACCGGGTCTCCGAGGAGATCCGGCTGTGCCCCGGCATCCTGCGGACCTCCACGAGCATGTTCCTGCGCACGGTCATCCCGTACCGGGTGGCGCCGCTGCTCGCGGGGGACGAGGTCCCGGGGAGGGGCGGGGTCAGTTCCGAGCGGCCGCGCCCATGACCTCGGCCCGCAGCCGGTCCAGGTCCACGGCGTCCCCCTCGTGCAGGCCGTGGGTGCGGACCCACGCGCGGGCGCTGAGCATGATGTCGTCGTAGTGCTGGTGCGTCTCGCAGTGGGCGGCGCCGATCCGAGCCTGGGCGCGGTGCTCCCGGTCGTCCTCCGTGAAGGAGATGACGGCCACCGGGCTGAGGGCGAGTCCCACCACGCCGCGGACGGCCGTGATGGTGCGCCCGTGGAACGTGTCGCCGGGAGCGAGGTCCCAGGCCCTGGCGGCGGGGTGCTGATGGGTGAGATCCATGATCGGCTCTTGTGGTGTCGGGGGGCCGTGCCCCGCGCGCAGTGCCGGGGGACGGCCTCGGGGGCGTCGGGAGGAGGAGCGGTCCGGGGGTCGTCCGGTGTCCGGCCGGCCCCCGGTGCCGTCCGGTCAGTGGCCGAGACCGGTCCAGTGGCTGGTCTCCTGGTACCAGGGGGACCAGTGCTTGCCGTCGTAGTAGCGGTACTTGACCACGTGGTAGACCTTCTTGGCGTCGTGGTGGTCCAGGTGCTTCCAGTGCCCGCCGCCCCAGGAGCCGCCCCAGTAGTAGTCGTGGTGGCTGCCGGTGTAGTGGTGGTGGTCGTGCTTGTCCACCGCGTAGTAGTACTGCTTGACCTCCACCTTGTAGCCCTTGTGGCACTTCACGTGGAACGGGTACTTGACGTACTTCTTCCCGTGGTGCCACGTCCAGGACGGCTTGTGGGCGTCGACCGAGCAGTGCTTCTGGTGGGGCTTGTGCGACGCCGTCTCGAGCACCGAGGACTGCGTCGAGGCGGCCTCGGCCGGGGCGGCCTGGGCCGGGGCGCCCAGCAGCGGCAGTGCGCCTGCGGCCAGGGTCAGGGAGGCCAGGGACAGCACCGCCTTGCGGGCGTGGAGGCGGGCGCCGGCCGGCTGCGGGGCTGCGGTCGTGCTGGTTTCGACGGACATTTCGGGTCTCCTGCGGGAAAGAGATTTCGTGGGTGCCGGTGGTTCCTGCCCGGGGTCCGGAGGGGAACTTCTCAAACCGACAGGACCAGGGTCGCAGTGGGGGGCACCGTCCGGCGTCCACCCGGGAGGTGAACTCCGGCGTACAACCGGGGTGGTACGCGCAGGGATCAGAAGCGGTCGGTGGGCTTGACGAGCCCGCTCTTGAACGCCGCCGTGACCGCCTGGGCGCGCTCGCTGACGCCCAGTTTCAGGAAGATCCGGTGGACGTGGGTCTTCACGGTCGCCTCGCTGAGGAACAGGCGCCGGGCGATCTCCGAGTTCGTCAGGCCGTGGGCGACGGCGACCAGGACCTCGCGCTCCCGCCGGGTCAGCTGCTGCAGCCGCTCCGGCGAAGGGGCGGAGGGGTCGGGCCCGCGGCCGAACTCGGTCAGGAGCCTGCGGGTCACGTCCGGGTCCAGCCAGCCCCCGCCGCGGGCCAGCGAGCGGACGGCGTCCGCCAGGACCTTCGGCGCGGAGCTCTTGAGGATGAAGCCGGAGGCGCCCGCCCGCAGGGCGGCGTGGACGGCGGCGTCCTCGTCGAAGGTCGTCAGCACCAGCACGGCGGGGACGTTCGGCACCCGGTCCAGGAACGTGTCGGAGGTGAGCACCCGGGTGGCGGCCACCCCGTCCGTGACGGGCATGCGCACGTCCATGACCACCACGTCCGGCTGCAGCCGAGCGGTCTCCTCGACGGCCTCCGCGCCGTCGGCGGCCTCCCCGACGACGATCAGGTCCGGCTCGGCCGTGAGGAGCATGGCCAGCCCGGAGCGCACCATCGCCTCGTCGTCCACCAGGAGCACCCGCACGGGTGCGGGTTCCGCGCCCCGTGTCATCCGGTGCCCTCCCCGCGGCCGGTGCCCGCCGTGGTCGCCGCGGCGTCCTGCGCCGCGGCGTCACCCGGGCCGGGCGGCCGGACGGGCAGCAGCGCGGACACCAGGTACCCCCCGTGCGGATCGGGCCCGGCCGTCGCCTCGCCGCCCACCGCCCGGGCGCGCTCCGCCATCCCCCGCACCCCGTGCCCGGTCGACAGCCGCGCGGAGAGCCGGCCACGGGCCCCGGCGCCGTCCGTGCGGACGGAGAGCTCGACGTCCCGGGGGCCCCAGTCGAGGGCGACCCGGACCGGGCGGTCCGGGGCGGCGTGCTTGACCGCGTTGGTCAGCGCCTCCTGCACGATCCGGTACGCGGCCTCGTCCACCGCCGGCTCCAGGGCACCGGGCTCGCCCGCCACGCAGAGCTCCACCTCACGGCCCGCCGTGCGCAGGTGGTCGAGCAGGCCGTCCAGGCGTCGCAGGCCCACCGGCTCCGGCGCGGTCTGCGCCGCCGCGGACGGCGCCGGGGAGAGCAGGCCGAGCATGCGGCGCAGCTCCGTGACGGCCTGCTCCCCGAGCTCGTCGACCTGCCGCAGCGCCGCCCGCGCCCGCTCCGGGTCCCGGTCCATCACGCGCTCGGCCCCTCCGGCCTGCAGCACCATGAGGCTCACCGCGTGGGCCACGACGTCGTGCAGCTCGCGGGCGATGCGCTGGCGCTCCTCGGCCTCGGCCCGGGCGGCGGCCAGCCGGGCCACGAGCGCCCGCTGGGCCACGCTCCAGCGGACCCACCGGCCCACGCCGAAGACGACCACGTGGGCCACGGTGAGGAACAGCGCGGCGACGACGAACGTGGCGACCCGCATCGACGGGTCGGGCGTGTCCCGGACGGTGGCCTGCACGCTCGTGGCGACCGGCAGGAACGCGAGCGCCAGTCCGAGGAGGGCGTTCCGGTCCGAGCAGTGCGCGGCCGCCGCGAAGAGGGCCAGCCAGACGCAGAAGACGGGGTGGAACGCGAAGCCGAGCAGGGGCACTGCCGCGGCGCCCAGCGACACCAGGGCCAGCACCGTCAGGGGCCGGCGCCGGCGCCAGAACAGGGGCAGGTACAGTAGTGCCGCCGTGAGGACGACCACCCAGGTGGCGGTCGCGTCCGGATCCGCCGTGCGGTCCCACGTGATCTGGAGCTCGATGCCCCACAGCACCGGTACCGCGACGAGGTCCACGGCCAGGCGCGAAGGGTGCCTCCGGGATCTCATCGGGTCCCGCTCAGCTGCACACGGACCTGCCGAAGACGGTGCAGATCCACATCCGCTCGACGGGAGGAGCGGGCAGCCGGCAGTCCTCGACGATCGAGTGGCGCCGGATCTCCTCCCACGCCACCACGGGTCGCAGGGCCTCCTCGGTGCTGTCCGGGGCCTCCTCGGCCGGGGCCGGCCCCAGTACCGTGTCCACGGCCGAGCACAGTTCGGCGCCCGTGGCGAGCCGGCGCTCGGAACCCGCGCCGTCCGGGGGCCCCTGGGCCGGGCACCCGGACGGGTGGTCGAGCCGGATGCCCGTCATCTCGGACGCGGGGTCGTGCAGGACGCCGTGCAGCTGGATCCGGGCGATCCTGATCCGCTCGACCTCGTCCGTCCGGCCCGACGCGACCCGGGCGATCAGCACCTCGGGGTCGACGTCCCGTCCCAGCCAGTCCGGCGGCCCGTGCACCAGCACGTAGTCGCTGTCCACCAGGCGTCCCCACGCCAGGTGTCCCTCGACGGCATCAGCTGCCCGCGCGTCCTGGACGGACACCAGTGTCCGGAATTCTGTCTCGAGATTCGCCATGTCGAGCCCCCCGCAGGTCGTGCGGCAATTCTCCCCGTCCGCCCACGTCAAGTCCATAGTCCTCCGTGGGGTGCCCCGGGCCGGTGCGGTCCGGGCCGCCGACCCCTGGTCACACCGCGCGCCCAGCGGTATCGTAAGCACACTGGCGAATCGGCGACGCTTCGCCGCCCGTGATCGTCGAGACGGATCGAAGGAGATGCCATGAGCACCAAGGTCGAGAAGAATGTCGTGGTCGATG